>NZ_JFAG01000010.1:0-122773 GCF_006408915.1 Bifidobacterium sp. UTCIF-1 | reverse complement strand
CCGATGGCATCCCCGCCTCAATCGGGAAGGTGATGATCAGGGTGCCTTTTGTGACGCTGATGGAGGCGGCGGTGCCGTCGCGGAACTCGTTGCTCAGCCCCAGCGCCATCGTGTTGGTGAGCGTGCCGTCATGCAGTTCGTATTTCAGCCCTGATTCGTTCACGCCCAGCGAAACGTCGGACAGCGAGAACACGGACACCATGCGTCCGTCGCGTGGCACCGGGTGGGCGGGGAATGCCAGCTCGCCGTCGCAGATCGCAGTGATCACGGTGTCGTCGCCGTGCAGAAAGCCGGTCGCTCCATGCCGGGCGAGCAGGCCCATCAGCTGGATGTTCGCGATCGTGTGGTCCATCCGGCCGCCGAGTCCGCCCCAGATATGGAACCGGCGGAATCCCGCGCCCCAGCCGATCTTCAGCGCCGACAGCATGTCGGGGTCGTCCTTCGTCGGAGGCAGTGCGATGGTCCGGGCGTCGGAATCGGGTCTGCTGCCCTGAAGGGAGTCGAAATCCCCCACCACCACATCCGGCACCAGCCCGAGTGCGCGGACATGGTCGAGCCCGCCGTCGGCGGCCACTACGAAGGCCCCATCCGGCACCGTGGGGGTGTCGTAGTATTCGCCGGCTCCGAAAATCACGCAATCATCAGTCATACTGCCAACTGTAACCGTCATGCTGCTAGGCTTGCGCAACAGTGGACCACGTATGAGCGGAACAGGAGCGGGCATGGCACATATCACCGAGGCGAGCGAAAGGCCGATTCTCAAGTCGAAGGTGTTCCTCTACGTCACCGAGTTCTTCTCCGGTATGTCGGTGATGGCCGCCGAACTCGGTGCCTCGCGACTGCTGGCGCCGTATTTCTCCAGTTCGCAGATCGTGTGGACCATCATCATCGGTACCATCATGATCGCGCTTGCCTTGGGTGCCGTGTTCGGCGGCCGGTGGGCGGACCGGGATCCGAACCCGGACAAGCTCTACCTGCGCATCATGGTCGCCGCCGTGTGGATCGCGCTCATACCGTTGGTGGGCAAATACCTGATCCTGCTCATCTCCGGACTGCTGATCGTCACGGTGTCCACGAACTTCCTGATCATCGCGGCGTTCATCTCATGCGCCATCATCTTCGTGCCGCCGCTGTTCCTGCTGGGCACGGTGACCGCCGGGCTCAACAAATTCGCCACCACCTCGCTGGAGGACAACGCCTCCGTGGTGGGCCGTCTGTCCGCCTGCAACACCATCGGCTCGATCCTCGGCACCTTCCTGCCCACGTTCGTCACCATCCCCGCAGTGGGCACATTCGTCAGCTTCCTGATCTTCTCCGGTGTGCTGCTGTTGATTCCGCTGGTGTATTTCATTTCGATCAAGGCGCATCGTGTGGCATGCGCGGTGTCGGCGGTGGTGTTCATCGTCACAAGCTGCGTCTCGCCGCTCACCGGATTCGCGTTCTGGGAGACCAACCTCGCCTATGAGGGGGAGTCCATCTACAACTATCTGCAGGTCAAGAACCTGTCCGATCGGACCATTCTGTCCACCAACGTGCTCTTCGGCGTGCAATCCGTGACCATGAAGGATCCCGGGCTGACCGGCATGTACTATGACACGGCGCTTGCCGCGCCGGCGCTCGCCGACAACGACGAGTCCGCACTGATCCTCGGCATGGGCACAGGCACCTATGCGCGTCAGCTGCGACAGTATTATCCCGGGATGAAGGTCACCGGGGTGGAGATTGACCAGAAGATCACCGATCTCGCCGGACGGTATTTCGATGAGCCCGCGGATGTGCCCGTCTCCACGTACGACGGGCGCGCATGGCTCGCCGCCTCGCACGACCGCTATGACGTGATCATGGTGGACGCCTATCAGGACATCACCATTCCTTTCCAGATGAGTTCGACCGAATTCTTCTCCATGGTTCGCGAGCACCTCAACCCCGGTGGTGTGATGGTGGTCAACATGAACATGGTGTCGGATGGTTCCGGTTCGATCAACGAGGCGCTTGCCGGCACCATCGCCAGCGTGTTCGGCCATGAGAACATGCTCACCGCCGATGTGCCGAACACCACGAACCGCGAGCTGTTCGCGAAAAAGTCATCGGGGGCAGGCGATGGAGACACAGCGGATGGAGAGATCCCCTCCAGCGATATGAAACAGGTTTCACGGTCCGAGACATTGCAGGACATCACGTATGATCGGACCGGCAGCGCATCGCTGGAATCGTACATGGGTGAGGTCGCAGGACGGTTCGCCGCAGTGGCGCAACCAACGGATTCCTCGCTCATCCTCACCGACGACAAGGCTCCGGTGGAGGTGCTCGGCATGCGGGCCATCGATCAGCTCATTGCCGAAGAAGCCGGTCCATACCGCGAGATCCTGCAGACAGAAGGTATCGGCGGGTTGCTGCGTGCGGTGCAGTGATACGGTGCAGTAGCGCGGTGCAGTAATACGGTGCAGCAGTGACCTCATGCACAGTTAATGCCTTGTGCCAGATATTCGTTTGAATGCATTTCCGGTTCCCTTGTCAGGGGAGCTGTCCTCCCGTGAAGCGGAACTAACGGGTAGTCATTTTGTCAACAAATGTGTGATACAGAACACTGGCGACGCAAAACCTCGGACCGACTGGAATTTCACCCCCGCTCGCAATCCGTCAGCGGGGCGGAACCTCGGCATGACCGATGACTTGCTCCGCGGTCCTATTCTCAGCGGTGCAGAACCTCTAGCCGACCGATATCCCGCTCCGCTTACAGCCCGTCAGCGGTGCAGAACCTCTAGCCGACCGATATCCCGCCCCGCTTACAGTCCGTCAGAGGGGCGGAACCTCTAGCCGACCGAGAAATAACCACGCCGATCAACCCCAAGAGGTGCAGAACCTCGGCGCGACCGATATCCCGCTCCGCTTACAGTCCGTCAGAGGGGCGGAACCTCTAGCCGACCGAGAAATAACCACTCCGATCAACCCCAAGAGATGCAGAACCTCGGCGCGACCGATGACCTGCTCCACTGTCCCCTTCTCAGCGGGGCGGAACCTCGGTTCAACCGATATTCCGCCCTACCTACAGCTCGTCAGTGAGGCAAAACCTCGAATCGACCATGTATCCGCCTCACTCACGACTTTCTCACGACTTGTCCGCGAGGCAAAACCTCTAGCCGACCAAGAAACAACCCCGCCAAGCATCCCCGAACAGGGCAGAACCTCGGCACGACCGACATCCCGCTCCGCTTACAGTCCGTCAGCGGTGCAGAACCTCGGATTGACCGAAAACATGCCCTGCTTGCAGCCCGTCAGCGGGGCAATACCTCGGACCGATTGGCATTTCGCTCCGCTTACAGTCCGTCAGCGGGGCGGAACCTCGGCGCGACCGATGACTTGCTCCACTGTGCCCTTCTCAGCGAGGCAAAACCTCTAGCCAGTCAAGA
The DNA here is from genome assembly GCF_006408915.1 of Bifidobacterium sp. UTCIF-1. Lineage (NCBI taxonomy): Bacteria > Bacillati > Actinomycetota > Actinomycetes > Bifidobacteriales > Bifidobacteriaceae > Bifidobacterium > Bifidobacterium sp. UTCIF-1. The sequence goes on along the minus strand of NZ_JFAG01000010.1, from coordinate 119,363 downwards.
AACAACCTCGCTTGTGGCTTGCCCGAGGGGTGGAAGCACAATCTGATTGAGGTTTTGCTTCGGCAAGGTTTGTCTCCAGACAGGTTGTCTCCAGACAGGTTGTATCCAGACAGGCTGTATCCAGACAGGCTGTATCCAGACAGGTTCTGCCCCGGTAAGATACCCAGACAGGGTTACCCGGCGGACCGCCCAGGCGAATCTCGGCAGGCGACCGGCACGTCCTCTACATGAGGGCGACACGCGGCTCCGATCTGTCTTGCCTTATGGTAAGCTTCTCTTTTGGCTTGAGAAATCAAGAAAGCGGGGTAACCCCACCTGGAAACCTGTCAAGGTATCGGGTTCAAGGCAACGGCCTCAATGATTGCGCATGCGATGCTGTCGGTAGGTATATCGGCGATTGATTCAGTTAGCGTAATCCGGTGCTTTTGCGATGCCGAACAGTGTCGCGGATGATGATGCTCGCCTCATGCGGGCTCGATGTTGTCGTGAATCCGATATGTTGATGGGAATTCAAGGCGGGTCCCGTGTAGAAACATGCAGAGGATTGGAGTCATCATCAGCGACGAACCACGTATTAACGACGAGATTCGCGTTCCGCAGGTGCGCCTGATCGGCCCGAAGGGCGAGCAGGTGGGCGTCATCGCGACCACAGTCGCGCTGAACCTGGCCAAAGAGGCGAACCTCGATCTCGTCGAGGTGGCGCCGAACGCGAAGCCTCCGGTCGCCAAGCTCATTGATTACGGCAAGTTCAAGTACAACGAGAAGATCAAGGCCCGTGAGGCCCGTCGCAATCAGAGCACTGCGGAAATCAAGGAGATTCGTTTCCGCCTGAAGATCGACGATCACGACTTCGATGTGAAGAAGGGTCATGTTGTCCGCTTCCTGAGTGGCGGCGACAAGGTCAAAGTGACCATCATGCTGCGCGGCCGTGAGATCTCCCGCCCGATCGGCGGTGTGGAACTGCTGCAGCGTCTGGCCGACGATGTCGAGGAATTCGGCACCGTCGAGTCCAAGCCGAAGCAGGAGGGACGCAACATCATCATGACCTTGGCACCCAAGGGCAAGAAGGTGCACACCCAGTCCGAGCAGCGTCGACGCGGAGCAGAATCCCGCGCCGAGCGTCAGGCTCGTCAGGCTGCGCGTCTTGCCGCCAAGCAGGAGGCTCAGGCTCAGGCCATCGCCGACGCCAATGCCTCGATTTCTCCCAAGACTTCCGATTTGAAGAAGCAAACCAGCAAGGAGGGCAGCAATGCCGAAGATGAAAACTAATTCCGCCGCTTCCAAGCGCGTTCGTATCACCGGCTCCGGCAAGGTGATGCAGGTCGGTTCCGCTATGCGCCACAACCTTGAGCACAAGTCCGCTCGCAAGCGTCGCGCCCTGTCCGCTGACGCCGTGCTGCGCGGTGGCCAGGCCAAGAAGCTGAAGCAGCTGCTGCAGAAGTGAGCCTCGGGCTTACACCAAACCAGATAAGACTTTCAGAAAGCTGAGGAATAGATTATGGCACGTGTCAAGCGCGCAGTGAACGCCCACAAGAAGCGTCGCGTTGTTCTCGAGAGGGCTTCCGGCTACCGCGGCCAGCGCTCCCGTCTGTACCGCAAGGCCAAGGAACAGCTGCTGCACTCCTTTACCTATAACTTCCGCGACCGCAAGGCTCGCAAGGGTGACTTCCGCAAGCTGTGGATCCAGCGTATCAACGCTGCCGTCCGCGCCGAAGGCATCACCTACAACCGCTTCATCCAAGGTCTGCACCTTGCTGGCATCGAACTGGATCGTCGCGCCCTTGCCGAGCTCGCCGTTTCCGACCCGGAGACCTTCAAGACCATCGTCGACGCCGCCAAGGCCGCTCTGCCTGAGGATGTCAACGCTCCTGCCGAGGCGTGAAGCCGACAGTCCGGTGGACTGTCGGTAGCCGAGGTGAGCGGCTATGCCGCGAAGGACGTGCGTGAAGCACGTCGGGCGTGAAGCCGACAGTCCGATGGGCTGATTCTGTAAGGAAAACCCCGCGATTCCGCGGGGTTTTTCGTATGCATGCCCCTATACCATTAAGCACCATGACCAGCAGCTTCGCCAGACTCACCGAACAGTTCATCGTCCATATCGGTGTGGAACGTGGACTTGCCGACGCCACTGTAAAGGCATATGAATCCGATATCGCCAAATATGTGGAATGGCTTGAGTCGCACGGCATCAGCGATCCGAACGGCATCACCTCGAAAGCCGTTGAGGATTACGTCGCTTCACTGGACGAAGCAGGGGAGTCTGCACGTTCGAAGGCCCGACGTATCGCGTCGTTGCACGAGTTCCATCGTTTCGCGCTCGGCCAGCATGTGGTGGCCGATGATGTCTCAGCTGCGGTGAAAGCCCCGAAAAGCGCATCGACCCTGCCTGACGTGCTCAATGTCGACGAGGTGACGAGGCTTCTTGACGCCGCAGCCGTGGGTGGTTCCACGGATCCCGTGGTGTTGCGCAACAAGGCGCTGTTGGAATTCATGTACGCCACCGGTTGCCGTGTCTCGGAAGCGGCAGGAGAGAACCTTGACGACATTGACTTGGACGAGCATGTGGCTCGTCTCATGGGCAAAGGGTCCAAACAACGTCTGGTGCCCATCGGCAGTTATGCCTGCGAGGCGCTCACCCAATATCTGGATGCCGCCCGCGGCGAACTTGAACGGCGATCCTCGTCCGGCGTGCCCGAACGCCGTGCATTGTTCCTGAACAAGCGGGGTAGGCGCATCTCCCGACAGTCCATATGGGAGGTGGTCAAGGACGCCGGCGCACGTGCGGGCATCACCAGGCCGCTGCACCCGCACACGCTGCGGCATTCCTTCGCCACGCATCTCATTCAGGGTGGAGCGGATGTGCGTACCGTGCAGGAGCTGCTGGGGCATGCAAGCGTGACCACCACGCAGATCTACACCCACGTGAGCCCCGAGCACCTCCTCGAAGCGTATATTTCCTCGCATCCGCGTGCGCGTTGAGTGCAGAGCCGGCAGCATGCTCCTGCTCCGCTCTGGTGGGTCACGCCCGTGCAAGGCGATACGGAGGACAGGAACCGGGCGGGAATCGGGCGATGCCGGCGAGTAGTCTGTGAGGGGTTGAGGTTTTTCGCGAAGGGTGCGGCAGCGATGGAAGATTGGCGCGACGATCAGGGGCTCGACGACGGGTTCCGTCAAGTGACATTGCCGATGGCCGGAACGTATGTCGTTGCCCCGCAAGATGACGAGGATGTTGATAAGGTGGACAGTATGCCTACCGATTTGCTTGGACGTGAATATGAAACCTTCCCCGCTCCCGAACCACTGCAGCAGCATGGCCCGGCCAGGGTCATTGCCATGTGCAACCAGAAAGGCGGCGTAGGCAAGACCACCAGTTCCATCAATATCGCCGGCGCGCTCGCCCAGTACGGACGCCGTGTGCTCATCGTGGATTTCGACCCGCAGGGTGCGGCCACCGTGGGCTTGGGCATCAACGCGAACGCCGTCGACAACACCATCTACACCGCATTGTTCGACATTTCCGTCGACCCCCATGACGTGGTGCAGCATACCGCATTCGAGAACATCGATATCATCCCGGCGAACATCGACCTGTCCGCCGCAGAAGTGCAATTGGTCACCGAAGTCGGGCGCGAGCAGATCCTCAACGGCGTGCTACGCAAACTGAAAAACGAATACGACCTGATCATCGTGGATTGCCAGCCTTCACTCGGCCTGCTGACGGTGAATGCGTTGACCGCCGCCGACGGCGTGATCATCCCGGTCGCCGCCGAGTTCTTCGCCCTGCGAGGCGTGGCCCTGCTCATGCAATCCATCGAGAAGGTGCAGTCCCGCATCAATCCCTCCCTCGAGGTCGACGGTGTGCTGGTCACCATGTACACCAACACCCTGCACTGCGAGGAGGTATGCCAGCGCATCTATGAGGCGTTCAAGGACAAGGTGTTCCACACCTGCATCTCCCGCTCCATCAAGCTGCCGGACTCCACGGTGGCGGCGGCGCCTATCGTCATCTATGCGCCGGGGCACAAGACGGCCAAGGAATACCGCGAGGTGGCGCGCGAGATGGTGGCGCGCGGCGTTGTGGCGTAATGGACGCCTCCGTATCCTCAGATTCGGGGTTCCAGGTCAATCTTGAGGTGTATTCAGGGCCGTTCGATGTGCTGCTTGGCTTGATCGCCAACAACAGACTTGAGCTGACGGAAGTGTCGCTGTCCGCGATAACCGAGGAATTCCTGACGTACGTGCGTGGCCTCGACCTCATCAAGGCCACGCCAGGCGGAGGTGTGTCCGACCGGAACATGGACGAGGCCAGTGCGTTCCTGGACGTGGCTTCCATACTGGTCGAGGCGAAAAGCGCCGCGATCCTGCCCCGAGACGAGGGCGAACGCCCCGACGACCAGAGCATGGAGGCGTTGCGGGAACGCGATCTGCTGTTCGCGCGTCTCATCCAATACCGGGCCTACAAGCAGGTGGCGTCGGATTTTCGCGATGCCATGTCGGCGAACGCCGGCCGTTTTCCGCATCCTGCGTATATGGATGAAGCCGTCAATGCGATGTTGCCTGAACTGGCATGGACCATCACGCCACGTGATCTGGCCTTGCTGGCGGCCCGCGTGATCGCCAATGCGCCGGCCTCAGAGGTGTCCGTGCACCAGCTGCATGTCCCTTTGGTCGATCTGCGCGCACAATCCGCGCTGGTTAGGAGCCGGCTGGTGGAAGCCATGGAACGAAATCCAGACCATGCCATGTCCTTTGCGACGCTGACCCGCGATTGCGCCACCACACTCGAGGTGGTGGCGCGGTTCATGGCCGTGCTGGTGTTCTTCAAACAAGGGGTGCTGCAATACCGGCAGGATGGGCCGTTCGAAGAGCTGCGTCTGCGTTGGCTGCCCGGCGCGGACGAGACGATGGGTGACGTGAGCATATCCGAAGGAGACTTTGCCTGATGGTCGATGAGACGCAGCAGCTTGCAGTGGAAGGTGCAGTAGAGGAGTTCCCCGGTGGCCTGCCGGCATGTCTTGAGGCGGTACTGATGGTTGCCGACCAGCCGCTGACCGCCGCGGATATGGCTCGCATACTGGGAGTAGCCGAACCCATGGTGGACGATGCATTGTTGCGACTGGGCAAGGAATACGACGGGAGCCCGGCCGAGGGCATCCGCCCGCGTGGCTTTGAACTGCGGCACACCGCTCGGGGATGGCAGTTCGCCAGCCGCGCGGCGTTCGAACCCATTGTCTCCGCCGTTGTCACCGATGGGCAGACTGCTCGCCTGAGTCAGGCCGCGCTGGAGGCATTGGCGATCATCGCGTATAAGCAGCCGGTCACCCGCGCCCAGGTGGCTGCGATCCGTGGCGTCAATTCGGATGGCGTGATTCGTTCGCTCAGCATCCACGGGTTGATCAGGGAGAGTGGTGTTGATCCGGATTCTCGCGCTGCGTTGTTGGCGACATCCGAACTGTTTCTGGACCGCATGGGGTTGGATTCCTTGGAACAGCTGCCGTCGTTGGCCCCATTCCTGCCTTCCGAATCGGAGATCGTCGATATCGCGCACTCGAGGGGGAATGCGGATTCCGCGATCTGAGCATCGCTACAATAGTTATAGTCATGGTGACTATAAATCGTGCTATGCTGACAGGGCAAGGGAAGAACCCGGTCGGAATCAGGACTCGAGAGCATATGCTTCTGGGCTCTGATTCGGGGTTCGGTGTATGCGACGGATAGTGCAGGAGGCGTCACGGTATGGGATTCGGCAATGTATCGGAACGTCGCAGCGCACCGCCGCAGGTTGGCGTATCGGTGGTGATTCTGGCGCTTGGGCCGGAGCATGCCGAGGTGCAGGATGACACGGGACGATCGCAATTATGGTTGCCGTTGGTCAGACGAGTCCGCCAGCCGTTCCTGGGCCGTTGGGCATTGCCCGGCGGAAACCTCCGGGCCGACCGTTCGCTCGAGCAGTCCGCGTTCGAGGCGTTGGAATCGACCACCGCGCTGCATCCCCGATATCTCGAACAGCTGTATACGTTCGGTGATCCCGATCGTTCGCATGGGGGACTGCCGATGGTGTCCATCGTGTACTGGGCGCTGGTCGAGCGGGAAGAGGCGAATGGATTCGACCGGGGGAGCGACCTCGCGGACGCCATCGGCCGGGGCGATGCCGACGGTGACTCCAGCGGTGACGTCTCCGTGCGAGCCACCGCCGATGACGATGGCAACGTGCGCTGGTTTCCGGAACACGATCTGCCTCCGCTCGCCTTCGATCATCGGGCCATCATCGATTACGCGTTGGAGCGGTTGCGGTCCAAGATCGAGTATTCGGATGTGGCCACGAGACTCCTTGGGCCGACGTTCACGCTGCGTCAGCTGCACGACGTCTACGAGGCCATCGCCGGTCAGGGCATCGATCTGGCGAACTTCCGCCGCAAGATGCTGGCTTCCGGCGATCTGGAGGATACCGGTCTCAAACGGCGCGAGGGACGGCAGCGTCCGGCGGCGGTGTACCGGTATGTGCCACGACGGCCGCAGGACGCCGGCTCCGCATATGCGATCGACCGCGTCGTCAAGCGGGACGAGGCCGAACCGGATACCGCCGACAGCGCCCTTGCGGCGCTCATCCCCTCCGCGCGCGGATAGGCGCGTCACGTCGGCGTTTGTCGGGGCGACGTCACTGTCCAATTGCGAATATCACATGTTCAACAACACAATGAGAAGAAGGTTCACTATGAGTGACACCAAGGAGAAAAGCTCCGCGCTCTCCGTGGAGGAACAGGGCATCGACACCATTGCCGAGTCCGACCGTCACGGCAGCCCGAAAGACCTGTTCTGGCCGTGGTTCGCGGCCAACATCTCCGTGCTCGCCATGTCATATGGCGCATGGGCGCTGGGCTTCGGCATCTCGTTCTGGCAGGCCACGCTTGCCGCGATCATCGGCATCGTAGTCTCGTTCCTGCTCGTGGGCGTGGTCTCGATCGCCGGCAAGCGGGCCAACGCTCCGACCATGGTCATCACGCGCGCCACGTTCGGCGTGGAGGGCGCCAAGGTGCCGTCCGTTCTGAGCTGGATCGCCACGCTTGGCTGGGAGATTTCCCTGACCACCACCGCGGTGCTGGCGCTGGCCTCGACATTCCAACGTCTTGGCTGGGGGAGCGGCGCTGCGCCGAAGATCGTCTCCACGGTGATCGTGGTCGGACTCGTGGTGGTCGCCGGCATCTTCGGCTATGACCTCATCATGAAGGCGCAGCAGGCCATCACCATCATCAGCGGCGTCGTGACCGTCGGCTTCCTGATCCTCGGCTGGTCGCACATCGACTTCTCCGCAGTCGGCTCCGCCGTCGATGGCTCGATTCCGGCCATGCTTGGGGCGCTTCTGTTCGTGATGTCCGGCTTCGGTCTGGGATGGGTGAACGTCGCAGCCGACTATTCCCGTTATCTGCCGCGCAAGTCCTCCAACTCCGGCATCGTGTTCTGGACCACGTTCGGCGCCTCGCTGGCACCGGTGCTGCTGGTCATCTACGGCGGCCTGCTGGCCGTGTCCAACAAGGATCTCGCCGATGCCGTGGGCAACGACCCGATCGGCGCCATGGGCTCCATCCTGCCCACCTGGTATCTGGTGCCGTTCACCATCGTGGCCGTGCTCGGCCTCATGTCCGGAGCCATCATGGACAACTACTCCAATGGACTGGCGCTGCTGAGCTTCGGCATCAAGCTGCCGCGCGTGGCCGCCGCCGCACTTACCGCGGCGCTTACCGTGCTCGGCGTGGTCTATGTGACCTTCTTCTCCGACACGTTCATCGGCCCGTTCCAGGGCTTCCTCATCACCCTCGGTGTGCCGATGGCGGTGTGGACCGGCCTGTTCATCGCGGACGTGCTGCTGCGCCGCAAGGACTACGACACCGATGACCTGTACAACGCCTCCGGCCGCTATGGTGCATGGAACGTCAAGTCCCTGGTGATCCTCGTGGTCGGCACCATCGTTGGCTGGGGCCTTGTGGTCAACTCCTATGCGAGCTGGCTGGAATGGCAGGGCTACTTCCTCGCCCCGTTCGGCGGCAAGGAAGGCGCATGGGCGTCCGCCAACCTCGGCGTGATCGTGGCGCTGGTCATCGGACTTGTCGGCGCCCTCATCTTCCAGCGCGGCGACATCGCCAAGCAGGAACAGGACTGACAGGTTACAGGCAATACGCAAGAAGGAGACACGATGGGCATCCCATCCGATGAATGGCTGGTCGTCATCGACCGCCAGAAGGTATTCGCCGAATCCGACTGGTCCGACTGGGCCTGCCCCGACGGTTCGTTCCACACCACCGACGCCGCGTTCGAGGCTCTCGCCAAGGCATACGGCGACCGGGTCGTCTATACAAGGTACGTGGCGCCAACACCCGCCAAGGACGCGTGGGTGGGCTATTTCAAGGATTGGCCGCAGTTCCTCGTCCCGCCGGACGATCCGATGTACGACCTGACCGAAGAGACCGCTGCGCTTGCCGCCGGACATCCTGTCGTCAGCCGCGACACCTTCGGCAAGTGGGGGGACGAGCTGGCCAAGGCGATCGGCGGTGCCAGGAAGATCGCCCTGTGCGGCGTGGCCACCGATTGCTGCGTGATCACCACGGCGCTCGCCGCCGCCGATGCAGGGATCGCCGTGCGCGTCGCCGCCGATGCCTGCGCCGGGTCCAACCCGGAGAACCATCAGCGCGCCCTTGACACGATGGCCCTGTTCGCACCGCTGATCACCATCACCGATTCCGTCACAATCCTTGGATGAGCCGTCAGCTCCTGCGCATATCGAAAGGCGACGGATGGATGCGTGGGACCAGGGAGGGTCTCGCGCATCCACCCGTCCGGTCAAGGTATGTCGGTAATATCGTTGCGGTTTGTGTGTAAGTACAGGTAAACGCCTGAAAGCAAGTACTCAAGTACGCAAGTACCGAACGATTACGCAACAGAATCAGTATTAAGAGAGGTTTCGATGGCGGTTCGTGGAGATATCCGTAATGTGGCGATTGTGGCTCACGTCGATCACGGCAAGACCACCCTGGTCAATGCCATGCTCAAGCAGTCCCACGTCTTCTCCGATCGTGAGGAAGTGCCTGATCGTGTGATGGATTCCAACGCGCTGGAACGCGAGAAGGGCATCACCATTCTGGCCAAGAACACGGCCGTGGAATACACGGGCCCGCTGGCTGCCAAGTACGGCTATCCGGACGGCATCACCCTCAACATCATCGACACCCCCGGCCACGCCGATTTCGGCGGCGAGGTGGAGCGTGGTATCTCCATGGTCGATGGCGTCGTGCTGCTCGTGGACGCCTCCGAAGGTCCGCTGCCGCAGACCCGCTTCGTGCTGCGCAAGGCCCTTGAGGCCAAGCTGCCGGTGATTCTGTGCATCAACAAGGTCGACCGTCCGGACGCCCGCATCGAAGAAGTGGTCTCCGAGGCCACCGACCTGCTGCTCGGCCTCGCTCAGGACGTGGTGGAGGAAGGCATCGACCTCGACCTCGATCACCTGCTGGACCTCCCGGTCGTCTACTGCGCCGCCAAGGCCGGCTATGCTTCGATCAACCAGCCCGAGAACGGCGGTCTGCCGGACAACGACAATCTCGAGCCGCTGTTCGAGGACATCATCAAGTACATCCCCGCGCCTGAATATGAGGAAGGCGCACCGTTGCAGGCTCACGTGGCCAACATCGACTCCTCCGACTTCCTCGGCCGACTCGGTCTGGTCCGCATCTACAACGGCACGCTGGAGAAGGGCAAGACCTACGGACTGTCCCGCGTGAACGGCACCATCGAGAACTTCCGCGTCGCCGAACTGCTGCGTACGCAGGGCCTCGAGCGCACCCCCGTCGAGACCGCGGGCCCCGGCGACATCGTGGCAGTCGCCGGCGTGAACGACATCATGATCGGCGAGACCATCGTCGACCCGAACGATCCGAAGCCCCTGCCGCTCATCCACGTGGACGACCCGGCCATCTCCATGACCTTCGGCGTCAACGATTCCCCGCTGGCCGGCCGCGAAGGCAAGGACCACAAGCTGACCGCCCGCATGATCAAGGATCGCCTCGATCGCGAGCTGATCGGCAACGTGTCCATCAAGGTGCTCCCCACCGAGCGTCCCGACGCCTGGGAGGTGCAGGGACGTGGTGAGCTCGCCCTGGCGGTGCTCGCCGAGGAGATGCGTCGTGAAGGCTACGAGCTGACCGTCGGCCGCCCGCAGGTGGTCACCAAGAAGATCGATGGCGTGGTCAACGAGCCTATGGAGAACACCACCATCGACGTGCCGGAGGAGTACATGGGTGCGGTCACCCAGCTGCTCGCCGACCGTAAGGGCCGCATGGACTCCATGTCCAACCACGGCTCCGGCTGGGTGCGTCTGCAGTTCACCGTGCCTTCCCGTGGCTTGATCGGCTTCCGTACTGCGCTGCTTACCGCCACCCGCGGCACCGGCATTGCATCCTCGATCTCTGCTGGCTACGCTCCGTGGGCCGGTTCCATTGTGACCCGCCAGAACGGTTCGATGGTCTCCGACCGCGCCGGTGTGGCCACGCCGTACGCCATGCAGCGTCTGCAGGCCCGTGGCAACTTCTTCGTCGAGCCGCAGTCCAACGTGTATGAAGGCCAGGTCGTGGGCGTGAACAACAAGCCCGACGAGCTGGATGTGAACATCACGCTGGCCAAGCACATGACCAACATGCGTTCCTCCACCGCCGACGTGCTTGAAACCCTCACCCCGCCGATCAAGATGAGCCTCGAGGAGAGCCTCGATTTCGCCAACGAGGATGAGTGCGTCGAGGTCACGCCGGAAGCCACCCGCGTGCGTAAGATCATCCTCAACCGCGAGGACTGGTACAAGTGGCGCGCCAAGCAGCGTCGTCAGAACAACGCCGCTACAAAGTAGCAGGCGTTGCCCTGACGACCTTCGCGGGCGCTTGTGGTGCGCCCGCTCACTTCGCCTACGAAAAGCCCACTGGGCTTTTCGTTTGACGGCTCAGCAGAACAACGCCGCTACAAAGTAGTCTGATTCGATATTCATGCCGGCTTTCCCGTTTATGGGGAGCCGGCTTGTTTTTATGTACATGTACTTGGGATGTACGTATTATGGAGCGCATGAATATGCACACGAATGAGCCGCTTCCTTGGTCGCATCGGCAGAACGAGCTGGTCAGAGCGTTGATTACAGTGCTGTCCGGCGCTCTCGCCGCATTCGTGGGCACCTTCGCCCATCGTATGGGTGCGGATATCAATATCCCCTATGGACTGGCGCTGGCATTCCTGCTGATCATCCTGTCGACATGGTGCGCACGATCGCGCATGGGTGTGATAGGTCTCGCGCTGCATCTCATCGCCTCCTCGATGACGGCATGGGGGCTGGCCCTCACCACCACATCCGGCAACGCATTGATTGTGGCCGGATTCCAAGGCGATATGCCGTATTTCACCCAACACGCCGGATATATCTGGTTGTATGGGCTGGTGCTCGTGCAGGTGATCATGCTCGTCGTACCGGCGCGCTGGTTCACTATGCCCGCCAAGATGCAGACGATGTGACACGGTATACAGGAATCCGCCGTTACCATAGAACGTTATGGCGCGTATTCAACTGTATTATCTAGGCCCTGAGGGTACGTTCACTCATCAGGCGGCAATGACGGCCGCCGATCAATTCGCCCCGCTGGGTGATTTCGATCTGGTGCCCTCGCCGAATGTCCCAGCCATAATGGACGCGGTGCAATCGCATCACGGATGGGGCGTCATCGCATGGGAGAACAATGTCGAAGGGTATGTGGTCCCGAATCTGGATGCATTGATAGATGGCACTGACGTAGCCGGTTTCGCCCGTATCAGCGTTGATGTGTCTTTCAGCGCCTTCACCGTTCGCGGCCACGGCATATACGACTGCACCGGCGATACCGTCAGTGCTCATCCGCATGGTCTGGCACAATGCACGCGGTTCATCGCCGAGCATCTGCTCACGCCGACGCCGGCATCATCGAATGCGGCGGCCTGCCGCGATCTGAAGCCAGGACAGGTGGCGTTGGGGCCGAGCATCTGCGGCGCGCTGTATGATCTCGACACTCTCGCGGACCATGTTCAGGATTTCGACGGTGCACGCACCGACTTCCTCGTCATCGCTCCCAGAGACCAGGTGCAGGAGCTCAACGCCCGTGCCCGACACGGTGGCGCCACTGATTTCGAGACCATCATCACGTTCATTCCGCTTGCCACAGGCCCCGGGGTCGTGGCGAACGTGCTCGATGTATTGCGCATCGCGGGTTTGAACATGACCAGTTTCATATCCCGTCCCATCAAAGGCCATGATGGGACGTACATGTTCATAGACACGCTGGATGCCGCGCCTTGGGAACCGCGATTCCAGAAGGTATTGGAGATGTTGGCCATGCAGGGCATCTGGCTGAAGACCCTGGCCGTCTATCCGCGTCGTGAACGCGCGAACCCGCCGGTCGACGCCTGGATGCTGCCCGAAGGCGGCATCCACATCGATATCGATGAGCGGCGTGTGTCTGAAGGCTGGCAGTACGACCAAGAGGTGAGAAAGGAACTGCTGTGGTAGATACGGTTGGTGTTGTAGGACTGGGGTTGATCGGTGGATCGCTCGCCAGACGTCTGGCGGCACGCGGCACGAAGGTGGTTGCTTGGAATCATAGGCCTCACCCTTATGCGCAGGCCGAAGCGGATGGCATTGTCTGCGCAAGGGATCTGCGCGAACTCATGGATGCCGCCCCGGATGTGGTGGTGCTGTGCAACCCGCTGAAGGCCATGCCGTCCGTGCTTGCCGAACTGGCTCCGTTGCTTGCGCAGAACCCGCATGTCACGCTTACCGATGTCGGGTCGGTCAAGGGCATGGTTCGCGAACAGGTCAGGGAAGCCGGATTGGAAGCCTGCTACGTGGGCGCGCATCCGATGGCGGGCAATGAGCTGTCTGGTTGGAGCGCCGCTGACGCCCATCTGTTTGATGATGCGCTGTGGGCGGTCACCGTGGAAGAGGACACGGAATACCGCCGATTCTTCGATGTCGCCTCGATGATCACCCAACATGTGGGCAATCGCCTCATCGTGCTCGATGACGAGACACACGACAAGGCCGCAGCGATGATCTCGCATATGCCTCATGTGGTTTCCACTGCATTGATCAACGAACTGACAGCGAACCCCGACCGTAATATCGCCGCGGCGTTATCCGCCGGGTGCTGGCGGGACATGACCCGCGTGTCATTGACCGACCCCGACCGCACACGGGCCATGGTCGAAGAGGATGCGGTGAACGTGGAAGTACTGTTGCGCCGCATGGCTGCGAGGCTCACCGACATGGCCGATTGGCTGCACGATGCGGATGCGTCGCAGGTAAGGGGCTTCTTCGCCGAAGGTGATCCATTCCGCAGATACAAGTCGGCGATTGCGCATTCCGATTCATTCGCGCATCGGGAGCTTGAGATTCCGGAATCGGGATGGCAACAGGCATTGCTGTTCTCAGCACGCCGCGGCGAGGCCATCATCGGCTTCGTTCACTTGAGGCAGGCCATCATACAGGTGCGTCCCTCGGTGTGAGCTGGTGGCCTGTCTTGTCGTCTGCTCAGAGGTTGGCCTCCTGATGAGAGAGCCGGCAGCGAATCTGACTGGGGGAGAGACAAGTCACCAGAGTCCTCACAAAATGCCGTACTCGTCTACAGGAGGGCAGTCTATGGGCGGGGCCGGGTGCGCGGACGCTCCGGCACCGGCTTGAGCGTGGCAATCTGCTCCTGATGGATGGTCACATTCTGCGCAGGACGCGACCCGTTGGCGGCCGCATCACGCACCATCTCCAATGTGTAGCCGTCCCATGAGGTCACGTGGCCCACATAATCACGGAATTTCATGCGGCCATCCGCCGGGTCGATGCCATCGGTGATACGCACCACAACCCGTGCGCCTACAGGAATCTGTCGTGGCAATGTCATGATTATCGTCCCCTTCGTCTGTCATGAACCTCAACGTTGAAGCCTTCGGCTTCCAGAATACTCCGCCATTGATGACGACTCATACATCATCGCCATTCGGCGGTTATTCGGAGGCTACTGCGTCAAGTACAGGTTGCTTCAGCGCGCGTGACGCGGGGGAGACGGACGCTATCAGTCCCACCAGAATCGAGAGCGCGAGGAACACTGCCAGCTGATTCCAAGGAATGCTCAGTGTGGACAATCCGTTTGCCTCGTACACCGCACGAATCACCACGCCGGCGGCAACGCCTACCACCATGCCCAGCACAGTGCCGAACACGGCGATGATCGCCGCCTCGATGCCCAGCATGCCACGTATCTGTGCGCGCGAGGTTCCTATGGCGCGCAGCAGGCCGATTTCCTTGGTGCGTTCGGAGACTGATAATGCCAGCGTATTGACAATACCGAAGATCGCGATCACGATCGACAGTGCCAGCAGGGCGTAGAGCACAAGGAGGATCTGATCGACCATCGAGCTCATCGTGGATTTGAACTCGTCGCGATTCTGCACGTTCACCACGTAATACGGTTTCACGGCATCGATGAGCCTCGATTTCAAGCCATCAAGATCGATTCCGGACTTCCCGTTGATGAACAACATGATGGTGAACATTGTGTATTTGTTGGCGATCTTGTTCGCCGCATCGTCGTTCATCAGCACCATGGAACGGTAGATGGAATTCTCGATGATGGCGCCCACTTTCATCGTGACGTGTGTCGTCTCGTTCTTGGTCTTCACCATGGTCGCCGGATCGACGTTCTTTGCCTCGTCGCTGACCTTCTGTATCTCCTCGGTTTTCGCCTGTGCCCCGGCCATATCGCCGGCGGCCATCAGCTGCTGCGCCTGAGCGGTCAGGTTGTCGATGGTTCCCTTGACCTGAGCCTGATAATCGGCCTGGGCCTTGGCTGTCGCAGCCTCGTCGACCACGACCTGCCGACCATTGACCCTGACTTCATCGCCGACCTTCCAGCCATTGTCCTTGGCCACTTCGAGGCCGACCACCAGCTCGCCGTCGCGCAACGCCTTGTTTGCATCGCCGGCATTGGTCACCGGGGCGAACACCTTGGCGAAGAGCGAAGGCTGCTCGGCGAACGTCATCGCAGAGGCCTCGTCGTCGCCGGAGCCATACGTCACGCCCATCAGCATGCGGCTTTGCGATACCGTGTCGACGCCTTCGGTGTTCTTTATGGCCTCAATCGCATCATCGGGGATCTGTCCGTTGGACACCGACATGGCGGAGAAATCCGATTTGAGTCCGGAATCCACGATGCCGGCCACAGAGGCCTTGGCCGAGGAAGCGATCACACCAAGGCAACTGACGATTGCGACACCCACGAACAACGCCGCTGCGGTGTTCGCCGTGCGCCGTTTGCTCCGCGAAAGGTTGCGAGTGGCCAGTCTGCCCGTCACCGTGAACACATGTGACGGAATCCAACCGAGAACGGCGCTGGTGGGCGTCACCAGTGCGGGGGCCAGCACAATGACGCCGATGACAATGAGACCGGCACCGATGCCCAGCGGCCAGCCGGTGCCCAGCGTCGTGGCCAGATCGTTGAACCGGCTCCAGGCAGACACCTCGCCGCCGTTGGTGTCCACCCATGCGATGCGCCAGCATACAGCCCATGCACAGACGCCCAACACCATCATGATCGCGCCGATGATGCCACGTGGCCATACCGGTTTCTCCGGGTTCACCGTTTCGTTCATGGCCTGGATGGGAGGGGCCATGGCAGCACGGCGCGCCGGAAGTGATGCCCCGATAAGCGTGACGAGGACGCCCACGACCAAGCCGACCATCATGTCGGAGACGCTCGGATTCACGGCGCCGGTCATCGGCGTGCCCATCCGGGCCATCAGCGCCACGATGCCCTTGACCATGCCCCAGCCAAGGGCGATGCCGATTCCGGACCCCACTAGGCCGAGAAGAACGGCCTGTACGGCCACTGTGACGAAGACCTGGATGGGGGAGGCTCCGATCGATCGCAGCAATGCATAGCCGCGCATCGATTCGCGCACGATCATAGAGAACGTGTTCGTGATAATGAACGAGCCGACGAACAGGGCGATGATCGCGAATATGAGGATCAGCGGCTGGATGAAGCCCAAAGCCTTCTTGGTGCTTGCGGCGTTGTCGTCGCGCACGCTCTGCCCGGTCACGGCGACGGCGTTCGCATCGGCAGGCAGCGCCTTGTTGATTCGGTCGGCGAGTGTTTGCTGCTGTTCCACGCTGAGAGGCTGTCCCTGGGCTGCCGACCCGTAGACGGTCAGATAGCGGGCGGTGCCGATCTGCCCGGATTGCTGCTGGAAGTACTCTTTGGCGGTGGTCGGGTCGAGGCCGATGATGATTGCGCCGGCCTGGGAGGAGGCGGTGGAGAATATGCCTACCACGCGTACGTCGGCAGGTCCGTCCGGGTATACGAGCTTGGTGGTGTCGCCGACGTTGAGACCGGCGGTTTCGGCCGCGAACGTGTGCAGGGTGATCTCATCCTTGGCCTTCGCCCATCGGCCTTGGGTCAGTGTGGCCGAACGCCATGTTCCTTGCGACAGTCCCATGCCGGAGGTCATGCCTCCCATGGTGGATACGGCGTTGCCGTCCTTGCCCACCAGCACCAGACCGTTGACCTCGTAGACCGCTTCAGCGGTGTCTACGCCCTGAACGCTGCCGATGGTGTCCACCAGGGAGACATCGATGCGGTTGTAGTTCTTCGATTCCGTGGAGGTCTGGGTAGAATCCGAGCCTGACTCGGAGCCTGAGGATGAGGCCGCGAATGATGCCGACGTGTCATCCTTCTGTTCCGTGTCGCCCCGCACATACACGTCGGCATCGGAGTTCGAGGCCAGCATCTGATCGACCTGATTGTTCATCATTTCGCGGAAGCAGAATGACCCCACCACGAAGCTCACGCCGAGCGCGATGGCGATGATGGACATGACGAATCGCCCGAAATGCGCGCGGGCGTCACGCAGACCGATCCTGATCATGCGTTCGGCTCCGCATCGCCGTCCTCGTTGCCTTCATCGGCGAAGACCTCGAGAATACGGTCATAGGAGGGATGCCTCAGGTCCTGCGTGATGTTGCCGTCGGCCAGCACGAGCACACGATCGGCGTATGAGGCTGCACGGGGGTCATGCGTCACCATGACAATAGACTGTCCGTACTGTTCGACGGATTGCTTCAGGAATCCCAGAACCTCACGGCTGGAATGGGAATCGAGGTTGCCGGTGGGTTCGTCGGCGAAGATCACGGATGGGCGGGCCATCATCGCGCGTGCGCAGGCCACGCGCTGCTGCTGTCCACCGGACAGTTGACTGGGGCGATGCTTGAGACGATGCTCCAGTCCCACCACGCTGACCACCTGCTTGAACCAGGCCCGGTCGATGGGCTTTTTCGCTATCTGCAGCGGCAGCAGGATGTTCTCTTCGGCGGAAAGGGTGGGCACCAGATTGAACGACTGGAAAATGAAGCCGATCTGCTCGCGCCTCAGCTTGGTCAGTTGCCGTTGGTTCATCGCGGAGACCTCGAGCCCCTCCACGATCACCTTGCCGCTGGTCGGCTGGTCAAGACCCGCCATGCAATGCATGAGTGTGGATTTGCCGGAGCCGGAGGGACCCATGATCGCGGTCATCTGGCCGCGTTCGAATTCCACGTTGACATGATCCAGAGCCAGTACGCGATTGTCTGCGTCGCCGTACACTTTGCTCAGATCGATGGCTTGCGCCACTACATGGTCATCCATCCCATTGCGCTGTTCCGAATCGCGTGCGGTGCCTTGCCTGCTGTGACGAGCCATGGTGAATCATTCGTCCTTAATCTGTGCCCGTGAACCTATGCCTATAGTGTATCGAAATGGGTGATTGGGCTATATGGGAGGCATGAAGGGCATGAGGTTTGAGGAATGCGTCGATGCGTTCATCCGTTATCTCCAGGCCAATCGTGGCCTTTCCGAGAATACGCTCAAGGCGTATCGTGGCGATGTCGAAGCCTGCCTCGCTCTGTTCGTGCGCCGTGGCATTAACGATCTCAACGAGATCACATTGGATGATCTGCGCAGTTGGATGGCTGCCGAATCGCGCCATCACGCGCGAAGCAGCATGGCTCGCAAAACCGTCGCCGTCCGCGGGTTTTTCGCATGGTGCTATGGGCATGGTCTGGTGCGTACGAATCAGGCCGCGACGTTGATGACACCATCGATTCCAGACACCTTGCCGGCGGTGCTCACCGAGGTGCAGGCCAGACAGCTGATGGATAAGGCCGATAATGAGGCCGTCAATTATGATGACGGATCCGGCGACAACGACGGCGACAACGCCGGCCATATGGATGACGGCGGCGATGGCGGTCTTCGCGGAACGCACGCCGAACACCTGCGCAATGCTGCGATCCTTGAACTGTTGTATGCCACCGGCATTCGTGTGGCGGAGCTGGTGTCGCTAGATATGAACGATGTGGACTTCACCAACCGTACTGTCAGAGTGACGGGAAAAGGCAATAAACAACGGGTTGTGCCTTTCGGCGTACCGGCCATGCGCGCGCTGCGGGCATGGGTTGATGATGGGCGCCCCGATATTGCCGCCGATGATTCCGCGGATGCGCTGTTTCTGGGGGCACGAGGGCGCAGACTCAACCAACGTGTGGCGAGGGAGGTGGTGCACCGCATGGCCAGAGACGCCGGAGTGCCGGATATCAGCCCTCATGCATTGAGACATTCTGCGGCCACGCACATGCTCGATGGGGGCGCCGATCTGCGCGAGGTGCAGGAACTGCTTGGCCATGCGTCGCTGAAAACCACGCAACGGTACACGCATGTCTCCATCGAACAGCTGAAAAGCAGGTATGCACAGGCGTTTCCGCGCGCCTGATCCCATCGCGCGTCAGGTTTGTGCGTCATATTTCGTTGTGACAGTGGTCTTTTCGAGGTCTTTTTGAGAATGACCAGAATGTGGACAATACCGTGTGAACCTGCAATATGGCTGAATATCGCCATTTAACGGACTTCGAATTTACATATACGTAACACGGAATTTGCTTCTTGTCACCAAAGCGCGAGACAATGCAAAGTAATCAGCAATGGGGTTGGTTTGCCGGTATGACGCCCACGACGCGTCGCCAGCGGCCGACCCCATTTGCGTGAAGCGGATCGTGGTCCAAAGCCATGATCCTGCATCTTACGAATAGGAGATATCAATGAAGAAGAAAGCTCTTGCTTTCGCTGCCATGGCCTGCTCCATGGCCATGCTGCTGAGCGCCTGCGGCGGTTCCAGCAACAGCAACGCCGCCTCCGGTGACACCGCTGGCGCCAACATTATCTATGCCTACAACTCCGAGCCGCAGAACCCGCTCATCCCGTCCAACACCAACGAGACCGGTGGCGGCAAGCCGGGCGACCTGCTCTTCTCCCGTCTGGTCTCCTTCGACAAGGACGGCAAGGCTTCCAACGAAGTGGCCGAGTCCATCACCCCGAACGATGACGCCACCCAGTACACCATCAAGCTGAAGTCCGGCTGGAAGTTCACCGACGGCACCGACGTCACCGCCGAGTCCTTCACCAAGGCCTGGTCCTACGCCGCCAACGCCAAGAACGCTCAGAAGGCCTCCTCCTTCTTCTCCACCATCAAGGGCTATGACGACCTGCAGGCCGACGGCCTGAAGGGCGACGAGCAGCTCTCCGGCCTCAAGGTCGTGGACGACACCACTTTCACCGTGGACCTGAACCAGTCCGATTCCGTCTTCCCTGTCAAGGTCGGCTACCTGGCCTTCGCCCCGCTGCCCGAGTCCTTCTACAAGGACCCGAAGGCCTTCGGCGAGAAGCCGGTCGGCAACGGCCCGTACAAGCTCGACCACTGGGATCACAACAAGGAGATCGCCCTGGTCAAGAACACTGACTACAAGGGCAACGAGGATGTCAAGAACGACGGCGTGACCTTCAAGGTCTACACCGACGACCAGGCCGCCTACCGCGACATCCAGTCCAACAACGGCGCCCTCGACGTGATGGAGTCCGTGCCGGCCGCCTTCACCAAGACCTTCAAGTCCGACAAGAAGATCCAGCCGTACTCCGAAGCCGGCTCCGTCATCCAGACCTTCACCATCCCGTCCACCCTTGACCACTTCAAGAACGACGAGGAAGGCCAGCTGCGTCGTCAGGCCATCTCCATGGCCATCAACCGCGAGCAGATCATCGACAAGGTGCTCAACGGCATCGGTACGCCGGCCGTCGACTTCACCTCCCCGAAGACCCCGGGTTACTCCGACTCCCTCAAGGGCTCTGAGAACCTCAAGTTCGACGCCGCCAAGGCCAAGGAACTGTGGGCCAAGGCCGACGCCATCTCCAAGTTCGACGGTCAGCTCACCTTCTCCTACAACGCCGATGGTGGTGCCAAGCCGATCTACGACGCAATCGTGAACCAGCTCAAGAACAACCTGGGCATCGACGCGGCCACCAACCCGATTCCGACCTTCCAGGAATTCCGTGACGCCATCACCAACCGCCAGATGACTGGTGCGTTCCGCACCGGCTGGCAGCCGGATTACCCGTCCGCCGAGAACTACCTGTGGCAGCTGTACTCCTCCGCCGCCGCTGACGGCACGGGCTCCAACGATGGCGACTACAAGAACCCTGACTTCGACGCCCTGTGCCTGCAGGCCGCCGCCGCCAAGTCCACCGACGAGGCCAACAAGCTGTACCAGCAGGCCCAGGAGATCCTCCTCAAGGATCTGCCGGCCATCCCGCTGTACTACTCCAACGCCTCCGGCGTGGCTTCCCTGTCCGTCAAGTCCGGCTTCGGCATGGATTGGCAGAACCTTCCGACCTACACCGAGATGTCCAAGAAGTGAGCTGAGGCTCGTCTGACGTCGAACATGTAGTTCGCTGACCTACAAGGGGCGAGGATCGTCATGATCCCCGCCCCCTTTTCGTATTGCGCTTCATGTGCCGTTCTCTCTCGTGCGCGTTGTGGGATATTCTTCGAGGAAAGTCATGAATCCATACCATATATCGGACAATTTCACAGGAACCGCCCGGAATGGACGCTAAGTTAACGTCAGTTTACAAACCTCCGTCAGCGCTTGCGGTAGACTGTCGGAGTATTTGACGACCGGTCGCGTGCAGCGTTTCGCCGTTGTAGTCCCCGAAACCGGTCATGAGTAAGGAGCAACCGTATGGGTAAGTATCTTCTGCGACGCATTCTGCAGATGATCCCCGTGGTTCTCGGTACGACATTCCTCGTGTATGCGCTGGTCTTCCTGCTGCCTGGCGATCCCGTCAAGGCCATGTTCGGTGACAAGCCCATCAACGAAGCCGTCGCAGCCCAGATCCGCGCGGAATACCACCTCGATCAGCCGTTCATCGTTCAGTACTTCATCTATCTGAAGAACGCGCTGACTCTTGATTTCGGCAACACCTTCGCCGGCCAGCCCGTAATCGACGAAATCACCCGCGCTTTCCCGGTCACCATCAAGCTCGGTCTGATGGCGTTCTGCTTCGAGGCCATCTTCGGTGTGATCTTCGGTATCATCTCGGGCCTTAAGAAGGGCAAGTGGTACGACACGGTTATCCTGATCGTCTCCCTGCTCCTCATCTCCGTGCCGACCTTCGTCACCGGCTTCGTGATGCAGTATCTCCTCGGCATCCAGTGGTCGATCCTGCCGGTGACAGCCGGCGCGGACCCGACGTTCTTCGACCTGCTCATGCCGGCCATGGTGCTGGGCTCCGTCTCGATGGCCTACATCATCCGACTGACCCGATCGGAGATCTCCTCCAACATCGCCGAGGACTATGTGCGTACCGCACGGGCCAAGGGCATGTCCAATGGTCAGGTCATGCTCCGCCATGTGCTGCGCAACTCCCTGATTCCGGTCGTCACCTATCTCGGTCAGGACATCGGCGCCCTCATGGGTGGCGCCATGATCACCGAGCAGATTTTCAACATCCACGGCATCGGCTTCCTGACCTATCAGTCGATTCTGAAAGGCGAGGCGAACCTGGTGGTGTCCATCGTCACGCTGCTCATGCTGATCTTCGTGGTGTGCAACCTTATCGTCGACATGCTCTACGCGGCACTCGATCCGCGCATTCGTTACGCGTGATAGGGAAGGAGTGACCGACATGACTAACGAAAACCTCGACAACCAGCTCGATAATTCCGGCGAACCGACGCCTGAGTACTTCATGGAGACCCTCCCCGGACAGGATCGATATGTGGCGCCTCTCGATGAGACGCCGCTGCAGGACGTGGACTCCGTCGACGAATCCGCTCCTGCGGCGAGCATGTGGGCCGATGCTTGGCGAACCTTGCGCCGCAACCCGCTGTTCATCATCTCCGGTATCGTCATCCTCTTTATCATCATTGTGGCCATCGCGCCGGGTCTGTTCACCAAGCAGGACCCGAACTCCTGCGATCTCGCCAACTCGTTGAGCCCCGCCTCCAACGGACACCCCTTCGGCTATGACATGCAGGGCTGCGACGTATACACCCGCGTGGTGTACGGCACCCGTACCTCGCTGTCCGTAGGTGTGCTTTCCACGTTGCTCGTCGTGTTCGTCGGCACTCTTATCGGTGCCGTCGCCGGCTTCTTCGGCGGATGGGTCGATGCGGTGCTGAGCCGTATCACCGATATCTTCTTTGCCCTGCCGATGCTGCTCGGCGCCATCGTGGTGCTGCAGATGTTCAAGACCTCCAAGTCCATCTGGAAGGTCGTGCTCGTGCTCGCACTGTTCGGCTGGGTCGGCGTATGCCGCATCGCCCGAAGCGCTGTGCTCGAAGCCAAGAACCTTGAATTCAACACCGCTTCCACGGCTTTGGGCTCGACGCCCACGCGAAACCTGTTCCGTCACATCCTGCCGAACTCACTGGCCCCGATTATCGTTATCGGCACCACGTCGCTGGCGTCGTACATTGTGGCCGAGGCGACGCTGAGCTTCTTGGGTGTGGGTCTTCCCACCACCACCGTGAGCTGGGGCGGTGATATCTCCAGCGCCCAGGTCAACCTGCAGACCGATCCGCTCGTGCTGTTCTACCCGTCCGCGGCACTGGCCATCACCGTGCTTGCGTTCATCATGATGGGCGACGCCGTCAAGGACGCCCTTGATCCGAAGAGCCGTACGGCCTGAGTCAGGGAGCAGAGGAAATATTATGACTGACAATTCCACTATCGATTCCCAGGCACAGATGCTGGCCATGCAGAAGGCCCACGGCCCGCTGCTCGAAGTCAAGGATCTGGCCGTCGATTTCACCACGGACACCGGCAAGCCGGTCCATGCCGTGCGCAGCTCCTCCTTCACCGTCTATCCAGGCCAGTGGGTGGCCATCGTGGGCGAATCCGGTTCCGGCAAGTCCACCTCCGCAATGGCGGTGCTGGGTCTGCTTCCCGGCACGGGTCATGTGGTCGGCGGCTCCATCAAGCTTGACGGCCAGGAGATCGCGAATGCCAAGCAGAAGGAATTCGACAAACTCCGCGGCACCAAGATGGGCCTCGTGCCTCAGGACCCGATGAGCAACCTGAACCCGGTGTGGCGTATCGGCTCTCAGGTCAAGGAGGCTTTGAAGGCCAACAATATGGACGTCAACCACGAGAAGCGTTCCGCATTGGCCAAGGCCTTGGCCGGCGAGGACGCCGCCGTGAAGCTCAAGGGGAATGACGACGAGACCTTCCTCGGCTCCAAGGAGCTGCCCGCTCTGATGGACGAGGCCAAGAAGGCGCTGACCGCCGCCGGTGTGACAGGGGACGCCTTCGACAAGGCCGTCGCCCGCTTTGAGAGCGAATGGGTGCCTGGTTCCGAAACCCGTTGGCGTGTGGCCGACGACCTCATCAAGGCCGGTGTGAAGGATGACGATGCTTGGTATCTGGCCAAGAAATACGTCATCGGTTCGTCCATGGACGATCGTATCGCTGGCCTGCTGTCCGAAGCCGGTTTGCCGGATGCCGCCACCCGCGCCCGTCAGTTCCCGCACGAGTTCTCCGGCGGCATGCGCCAGCGTGCGTTGATCGCCATCGGTCTGGCCTGCCGTCCTGACCTGCTGATCGCCGATGAGCCGACCTCGGCACTTGACGTGACCGTGCAGAAGCGCATCCTCGACCACCTGCACTACCTGACCGATTCGCTCGGCACCGCCGTGCTGTTCATCACCCACGATCTGGGTCTGGCCGCCGAACGCGCCCAGCACATCGTCGTCATGTACAAGGGACAGGTCGTCGAATCCGGTCCGTCCCTCGAGGTGCTGCAGCACCCGCAGCACCCGTACACCAAGCGACTCGTCGCCGCAGCGCCGTCACTGGCCTCCCAGCGCATCATTTCCGCCAAGGAGCGCGGTGAAGACGCCGATGCGTTGCTCGACCACAAGATCGCCGATGAGAACGAGCTCGAGAAGAGCGAACACATCATCACTGTCGAACACCTGACCAAGGAGTTCAAGCTTCCGCGCAAGAAGGAGATGTTCAAGGCAGTCGACGACGTGTCCTTCTCCGTCAAGCGCGGCACCACTCTGGCCATTGTGGGCGAATCCGGTTCCGGCAAGTCCACCGTGGCGAACATGGTGCTCCACCTGCTCGAACCCACCTCCGGCAAGGTCTTCTATGAGGGACGTGACACATCCACGTTCAAGGCCAAGGATCTGTTGGGCTTCCGTCGTCACGTGCAGCCGGTGTTCCAGAACCCGTACGGTTCGTTGGATCCGATGTACTCGATTTTCCGCTCCATCGAGGAGCCGCTGCGCATCCACAAGATCGGCGATCAGAAGTGGCGCACCAACCGTGTCAAAGAACTGCTCGACATGGTCGAGATGCCACAGTCGGTCATGGGTCGTTATCCGAACGAGCTTTCCGGTGGCCAGCGTCAGCGTATCGCCATCGCGCGTGCCATGGCCCTTGACCCGGACGTGATCGTGTGCGACGAGGCCGTCTCCGCCCTCGATGTGCTCGTGCAGGACCAGGTGCTGCACCTGCTCAACGACCTGCAGGCTGAAAAGGGGCTGAGCTACCTGTTCATCACCCACGATCTGGCCGTGGTCCGTCAGATCGCCGACGAGGTCGTGGTGATGCAGCATGGCAAGCTCGTGGAGCACGCCACCACTGATGAGGTGTTCGACCACCCGAAGATGCAGTACACCCAAGATCTGCTCGACGCCATCCCCGGCGGCAAGCTCAAGCTCGGTCTGGACTGATAATTCATCGCGCTATGTCGGTGTTGTCCGGCAGGTGTACCGGGCAACACCGACATAGCGCTTAATGGAGTGTCTGATAAATCACACGTCATAGGTGATGGTCAGGGGAGCGTGGTCGGACCAGCGCTGGTCGTAGGTGGGCGCCTTGTCAATGACGAAGCCCCGTGCGGTCTCCGCCAGTTCCGGTGTGGCGAACTGGTAGTCGATTCTCCATCCGACATTGTTGTCGAAGGCGCGTCCACGCTGGCTCCACCAGGTGTATGGCCCTTGGATGTCGCCGGATAGTGAACGCATCACATCCACGAATTCGTATTCATTGAGCCATCGGTCGACATACGCGCGCTCCTCGGGCAGGAATCCGGCGTGATGCTCGTTGGCCTTGGCGTTCTTGATGTCCAACGGCGTGTGCGCGATATTGAAATCACCGCAGAGCACAGCCTGCCTGCCACCGTGCGCAGCCTCATCGCGCAACTCGCCCAGACGCACCAGCATGGTGTCCAAGAAGCGGAATTTCTGCTCCATCTTCAACGGGTCATCGGCATTGCCGGCATGGACGTATACGCATACCACCGTGATCACGTATCCCTGCGGTGTGCGGATATCCGTTTCGATCCATCGCCCCGAATCGACATCCTCATCCAATCCCGGCAGACCGTACCGCTGCTCGATCACTGGCAGATCGGCAAGCAGCGCCACGCCGGCGCGACCCTTCACGCGGCAGATCTCGTTGGTCAGCGTGAGATCCTCAGCCGAATCGATTGCGCCCGCCTGCGCGTACTCGAAGGCGAATTTGCTGACTATCTTGTCGATGTCCGGCTGCGGCGCACGGACCTCCTGCATGCACCATATGTTTGGAGTATGGTGTCCCGCCCAAGCCACGATGCCTTTGCGGTCGGCCGCACGCAGGCCATTGACATTGGAAGTAGTGATGGTAATGGTCATGCCGCCATAGTATTAGCGTCTGTATACCAATCTCACTGCGGTCTCATCGCCTGACGTGAATGTTCAGCGTTCTTTGAGGCTGGGTGCTAGGCTTGCAAGGGTTGCAACCGTGATACGAAATGAGGAATTATGGGACTGTTCGGATTCGGAAAGAAGAAGAGCAAGAAGGAAGCCGAACCGGCCGGCTCCGTCGACGAAGACAAGGCGGCGGCTGAGGCCGCCAACACCGCGGCCAAGGCCGAAAGCGCCGAAACCGTGCTGGCTGAGCCGTCCGGCGAATACGTGGGCCGTGGCGATGAGCGTGGCCCGTGGGACGTGAACGACGAGGACGTTCCCGACTACGACGATTATCTGGATCTGGGCGCGTACTACCTGCCGTTCCTGCAGGGTATCGAATTGCGCATCAAGGCAAGCCGCGCCACCCAGCAGGTGCTGGGCTCCACCATCACCTATGGCGCTTCCAGCCTTGAGATCGAGGCGTTCGCCGCGCCCAAGACCATGGGACTGTGGGATGATGTGCGCGCCGATCTGCTGGAGGCCAATAAGAACGCATCCGAAGCCGAAGGTGTATTCGGCACCGAACTGAAGCTGCCGGTCAGCGTCAAGGGCGGCAAAACCGTCAACACCCGTATCGTCGGCGTTGACGGGCCGCGTTGGATGCTTCGCGGCATCTTCTCCGGCAAGGCTGCCGTCGATCCCGATAGCCCGGAGACCGAGGCCCTGAACAAGTTCTTCGCTGACATCGTGGTAGAGCGTGGCGAGGAACCGTTGGCTCCGCGCGATCTCATCCCGATGCATCCGCCGGTCGCCCCGGCAGAACGCCGTGCCGCCAAGGCCGCTGCCGAAGCGGAGGCGCAGGAAGGCGGCAAGGAGCACTTCAAGGACATTCCGGACAACAAGCCGAAGGGCCCGCTGAGCCAGGACCAGACCACGGAGGTCAAGACCACCCTGTCCCGTGGTCCGATGTTCTCCGAAGTGCGCTGATCTGCCGGCCTGCGTATCCGGTGCCTTCTTCTGCAGAGAAGGCACCGGATACGGTGTATCGGAGCTGCTGGTTTTCGAGGACTTTCACGGTGAATCTCTCACGGTGGGAACTCCACGGATAGAGGAAGAGACTTGACAGATAAGAAACGTACCGGCCTGTCGGCGCTGGCGGATGCCGGCAATGGCGACGAGGATTTTTCGGTCATCGAGGCGATCGGCGGTCCGCGCGGCGTCATCGAGTCGATGCTGCCCGGTGTGGTGTTCGTCGTCCTGTTCGTGGCTACAAGCAACCTGAACCTCACCATTGCGGTGTCTGCTGTGCTGGCGGTGCTGCAGGTCATTGTGCGTCTCTGCCAGCGCCAGTCGGTGATGGGCGCGGTGTCCGGGCTTGTGGCAGTGGGCATTTGCCTGATCTGGGCATGGAAAAGTCATGAGGCGCGCAACTACTATATGTTCGGCTTTCTGACCAATGCCATCTATCTGGTACTGTTGTCGGTCTCGCTGATGGTTCGTGTGCCCGGCTTGGGACTGGTTGTGGAATTCATCCGGCAGATGCCCACCGAACGGTTCAAGGCATGGTTCCAGGATTGGATGAACGATGAGGCGCTGAAACGCGCCTATACGATCATCACCGGACTATGGGTGGCGGTGTTCGCACTGCGTCTGATCGTACAGGTGCCGTTGTATGTGACCGATCATGTCGCGGCGCTTGGCGTGACCAGGCTGCTGATGGGCATTCCGTTCTGGGCGCTTGCCATCTGGGTGAGCTACCTCATCATCGCCACGCCGCTGCACCGTCATAAGACCGCGCGAAAGGATGAGAACGAGGATGCAAGCTGAAGTCCGCATCGAACGATACGCCGATCAAGGCCGTTGCGTAGCCCATATCGATGGGCGTGTGGTCTTCGTGCGTTTCGCCCTGCCCGGCGAACTCGTCCGGGTCGAGCTCGACGAGCCGCACGATCGCGACGACCGTTTCTGGACCGGCGAGGTCGTGGAGGTGATCGAAGCGTCCGAGGATCGTGTCAGTCCTGCATGGCCGCTTGCCGGACCATTGGCCATGGGCGGGGGAGTGGGCGGTGCCGATCTCGTGCATGTCTCGCTGCAAGGACAGCTGACATGGAAAGCCATCACCGTTTCGGAGCAGATGAGCCGCCTCGGCCACATCGATGTGGCTGTGCCCATCGAACGCATGCCCGGCGATGAGGAACTTGGCGGGCTGCATTGGCGTACGCGCATCGAGATGATTGCCGATGAACAGGGACGGCCGTCCATGCGTCGCCGTGGCACTCATAATCGTGTGGCCCTTGACACCATGCCGCTCGCCACTCAGGCGCTCCTGGATGTGGCCGAACGCGAGCATGTATGGGATGGCGGCTTTGCACCGGGAAGCCAGATCCGGTTGTCTGTGCCCGAACCGCGCACGAACGGCACGGAGCCCGGCGTATCCTCCAACAATCACGACAATGGCGATGATTATGCCGTACTTGTTGACGGAGAGCTGCGTGCCGGTTCGCGATTGCTGACCGAACGGGTGACCATCAACGGCCGTCCGTTCACCTATCAAGTGGATGCCAATGGATTTTGGCAGATTCATCGTCAGGCGCCGATCGCGCTCGGCACGCATGTCATCAATCTGGTGAACGGGCGGCTGCAAGGCGCTGCGGCACCGGTGATCTGGGATCTGTATTCGGGGTCGGGGCTCTTCACCCTGCCGCTGGCCACCATGACTGGCGAACGCACCCGCATGTTGAGCGTTGAAGGTGCGGCGGTCGCTGTCAAGAACGCACAGCGCAATCTCCGCGCTGCCGGACTGACCAACGTGGACGCCCGCACAGGTGACGTCTCGCATACGTTGCTTCATGTACCTGCCGATCTGGCCAAGCCGGATGTGGTGGTGCTCGACCCGCCACGCGCCGGGGCCCGGGCCAAGGTCTGCCGCCAGATCGCGGCATCCGGGGCACCCACTGTGGTGTACATCGCCTGCGATCCCACATCATTGGCCCGAGACACCGCCACGCTGATCGCGGAAGGCTATGAGCTCAGCGATATCAGGTCGTTCGACATATACCCGATGACGCACCATGTCGAGACGGTGGCCCTGTTCGTCCGCTGATGCGCATCCGGACCGTTATCGCCGGGGTGCGGCTATCATGCCCACTATGAGACGACGGATTATGGTGGTTATATCCTGCACCGCGCTGGTGTTGTCGTTGGCCGCATGCACGCCGGTCAATCGTGCGGTGGGCGATACGCAGGACAATCCTCCCGCCGTCGCCCATGATTCAATCCATACATCGGATGCGGAGGTCGGATTCGTCGGCTCCGCGGATACCGCTGCGGATAAGCTCGCGCTCGATGCCATGGCCGACGACGGCATCAGTGTGTACTATGCTTCGCTGGATTCCGGTACTGCCGATGCTGCTGGTACGGCTACCTCCGATACTGCTGCCGATGCAGGTGCTGACGGCGCTGATGCTGACGGCGCTGATGCTGACGGCACCGATGCCGCCGATTCGGATATCACTGCGCGGCAGGCGGTCGCCGACTACGTCGCCCGTGCCGTGGACATCATCATCGTCAGCGGCATCGCCGTTACCGATGCCAACCGTGATGCGTGGGAGCAGACGCTCGGCAACGCCAGGGAGGCAGGAATCGCCGTCGCCCTGCTCAATCCTGTCTCCGTGCCTGACAATGAGCTGCTCTATGCGGCCACGCTCACCGTCAACGATCGTGACGCCAATGCCGAGCGCATAGGCGACGCGGTGCTGGCGGTCATTCGCGACGAGCCCCACGAGCGCTCTATCGCCGTTACCACCATGTGACATCACGCCGAATCATCCTCGGGCCTGAACGCATTGCGCGATACGGCACGGTAGGCTGTATGGCATGAATGCAACAGCAGCCGTGGCAATGCCCGAAATCGACGAGACCGGCCTGAACGCCGAGGAAGTGGCCAAGCGCATCGAAGCCGGGCAGACGAACGCGATGAAGGACTCCACCTCACGTTCGGTGAAGGACATCGTGCGTGCCAACGTGTTCACGCTGTTCAACGGCATCATCTTCGCCGCGATGGTACTGGTGCTGATCACCGGATCATGGAAGGACGCGGTGTTCGGCTTCGTCATCATCATCAACACCGGCATCGGGATCGTGACCGAGCTCAAGGCGAAGCGCACGCTGGACAGGCTTTCCATTCTGGTCGCGTCCGATGTGCTTGTACGCCGTGGTGGCAATGATGTCGCGGTATCCCATAGCGATATCGTCATGGATGATCTGCTGTGGATTCGATCTGGTGAACAGGTGCCTGCCGACGGACGAATCATCCATACTTGGGGTCTGGAACTGGACGAATCCATGCTGACCGGTGAATCGCGGACCGTCCGGCACAAGGTGGGGGAGCAGATCTGCTCCGGTGCCACCGCGGTCTCCGGCATGGCGCTGGTCAGGGTGAGCGCCGTGGGAGCGCACTCCTATGCGGCAACGCTCACCGCGCAGGCGAAGGTCTACAAGAAGACCGTATCCGATCTCAACAAAGGCATCAATACGATTCTGAAATTCATGACCTTCCTGGTGGTGCCGCTGTGCGTGCTGCTCATCTGGTCGCAGATCCGCACGGTCGGAGGCTGGAACCATGCGTTCACGACCGGTGAATGGCGTGGGGCCGTGGTGTCGGCGGTGGCGGGCGTGGTGGGCATGATCCCCGAAGGCCTCGTGCTGTTGACTTCGCTGAATTTCGCGGTGGCCGCGATGCGACTCGCCCGGCACAACACGCTGGTGCAGGAACTGGAATCCGTGGAGACGCTCGCCCGCGTCGATGCGTTGAACCTTGACAAGACCGGCACCATCACCGATGGCGGCATCGCCTTCGACCGGCTCATCATGCTGGAGGATGCGGCCGATGTCGGCGGACATGGCGTCGCGGCCGAGCGGACCGTCGCACAGGCGCTGTACGACTGCTGCAATGAGGAGCAGCCCAACGGCACTGGGCAAGCGGTGCTTGCTGGCCTGACGGCGCAGGGGTTCGTCGCAGGAACGGTTCGTGCGCGTATTCCGTTCTCCTCGGCCCGCAAGTGGAGCTCAGTGGTGGACGAGAGGGGCGAACGGTGGTTCATGGGCGCTCCGGAAGTCATATTGGCTGCATTGCAGGGCGACAACGCCGACATACTGCGGCAGGTCAACGAATATGCCGATGACGGCGATCGGGTGCTGTTGCTCGCCCGTTCTGCGGACTGCAATTCTGAAGGAAGCCTGCGTCATGGTTCAGCGGGACACGATGCAATGGGCGACAATCCAATGGGGGAGACCGCTGGCGCCGTCAGCGCCGATACTCCACGACTTGACCCGCAGGCGCAACCCGTCGCGCTGGTGCTGTGCTCCGAACGGATTCGCGACGATGCCGAGCGGACGCTGGCATGGTTCCGTGAGCAAGGCGTGCGATGCCGCGTGATCTCCGGCGACAATCCGGTGACGGTTGGTGCCATCGCACGCCGGGTCGGACTCACCGGCGACCGTGAGCCGGTGGCCTTGGACGCGCGTGAATTGCCTGACGACATCCATGAGCTCGCCCGGGTGCTGGAGCATGTCGACGTGCTCGGGCGCGTGCTGCCCGATCAGAAAAAGGCCATTGTACAGGCGCTGCACACGCAGCATCATGTGGTGGCGATGACCGGCGACGGCGTCAACGATGCCTTGGCCTTGAAAGAGGCCGATCTCGGCATCGCCATGGGCAACGCGGCGCCCGCCACCAAGGCCGTGGCGCAAGTGGTGTTGGTGGATTCCAGATTCTCCCATCTGCCCGACGTCGTGGCGCGTGGACGTCAGGTCATGGCCAACATGGAACGGGTCGCCAGCCTGTTCCTCGTCAAAACCGTGTATTCGGCGCTGATTTCGCTCGGTGTGGTACTGACGCAAATCCCATACCCGTACTTGCCCCGCCACATCACCTACATCGGTGCGCTCACCATCGGCATACCGGCGTTCATCCTGGCGCTCGCGCCGAACACGCGACGCTACGTCCCGGGATTCCTGAAGCGCGTAATCAAGTTCGCGCTCCCGGGCGGTGTGGCCACGGCGCTTTCCGTGCTGCTGGCCGCTTGGTTCCTGCCCGGCGTCATGGGCTGGAACATCACAGGCAACGACGATGACCTCTCCGCCTTGCGCGCCACCAGCGCCATCATCCTGTTCCTGATGGGCGTGTTCGTGCTCGCACGTGTCGCAAGTCCGCTCAACAGTTGGCGCGGCGGACTGGTGGCGTTCTTCGCCACCGCTGGCGTCATCGGCACGTTCATCCCGTTCGTTGCGCGGTTCTTCGCGCTCATCCTGCCCACCGGCACCACGCTGACCGCCACGCTCATCGCCCTCGCCGGCGCAGCGGTCATTTTCGTGCTGTGCCTATGGCTGGTGCCGAAGGCCGGCAGCATTCTGGCCCGGTTCCTACGCCGAAGCGGAATCAATATCTAGTGTGCCGTATATCGCCGGCTCCCCTCTCTGAGGGGAGCTGTCAGCGTAGCTGACTGAGGGGAGTTGGGCTCCTTCGCCAGTCCCTCCCCGAAGTCAGCTGAAAGAAAGTCGCTGCATTGTCTCACGTTTCAGTCCGACACGCCAGAGGCAAAGTAACGTACCCGTACCATAACAAGCGGATAATCTACGGCGACAAGAGCCGATTCATGATTCGGAGGAAGCATGTCCTTACGTGACGCCCAACTGGCCACCCTGCACACGGCCGGCAAGGACTTCGATTACTACAACATCGCCAATCTCGATGGCGTCGACCACTTGCCGTACTCGCTGAAGGTGCTGGTCGAAAATCTCGTGCGCAACATCGACGGCGCCAACATCACCGACGAGCACGTCAAGGCCCTGCTCGACTGGGACCCCGACGCGCAGCCCAGCCACGAGATCCAGTTCACCCCGAGCCGCGTGGTCATGCAGGACTTCACCGGCGTGCCGTGCATCGTGGACCTCGCCACCATGCGCGACGCGGTCAAGGACCTCGGCGGCGACCCGGAGGTCATCAACCCGCAGGTCCAGTCGGACATGGTCATCGACCACTCCGTGCAGATCGACAAGTACGGCATCGCCGACGCGGTCGAGCAGAACATGGACATCGAATACCAGCGCAACGGCGAACGCTACCAGTTCCTGCGTTGGGGGCAGCAGGCGTTCCGTAACTTCCGCGTCGTACCGCCGGGAACCGGCATCATCCACCAGGTCAACATCGAATACCTGGCCAAGGTCGTCATGACCAAGACCGCCGAGGCATCCGGACTGAACGATGGCCGTGAGCTCGCCTACCTCGACTCCTGCGTCGGCACCGACTCGCACACCACCACCGAAAACGGCCTCGGCGTGCTCGGCTGGGGCGTGGGCGGCATCGAGGCCGAGGCCGCCATGCTCGGCCAGCCCATCTCCATGCTCGTGCCGCGCGTCGTGGGCTTCAAGCTCACCGGCTCCATCCCCGAGGGCGTCACCGCCACCGATGTGGTGCTGACCATCACCGACATGCTGCGCAAGCACGGCGTGGTCGGCAAGTTCGTGGAGTTCTACGGCGAGGGCATCGCGTCCGTGCCGCTGGCGAACCGCGCCACCATCGGCAACATGAGCCCGGAGTTCGGCTCCACCTGCGGTATCTTCCCGATTGACGACGTCACGCTCGACTACCTGCGCCTGACCGGCCGCTCGGACGAGCAGGTCGCGCTCGTCGAGGCGTACGCCAAGGCCAACAAGCTGTGGGGCGACGCCAACGATCCGGACTACGTCGAACCGAAGTACTCCGAATACATGGAGCTGGACCTCGGCACCGTGGTGCCGTCCATCGCCGGCCCGAAGCGCCCGCAGGACCGTATCACGCTCGCCACGGCCAAGTCCACGTTCGAGGACACGCTGCCCGCATACGAGACCGAGAAGACCGCCCACGAGCCGATTGCCGTCTCCACCGACTTCCGCGGCGATTTCGACATCACCAACGGCGACGTGGCCATCGCCTCGATTACGTCCTGCACCAACACCTCCAACCCGTCCGTCATGGTGGCCGCCGGCCTGATCGCCCGCAACGCGCACGCGCTCGGCCTCAAGCCCAAGCCGTGGGTCAAGACCTCGCTCGCCCCCGGCTCCCAGGTGGTGGCCGACTATCTCAAGGCCGCCGGACTGCAGGACGACCTCGACGCGCTCGGCTACGAGCTCGTCGGTTTCGGCTGCGCCACCTGCATCGGTAACTCCGGACCGCTGCTGCCCGAGATCTCTGAGGCCATCAACGCCAACGACCTGACCGTCACCGCAGTGCTCTCGGGCAACCGCAACTTCGAGGGACGCATCAGCCCGGACGTCAAGATGAACTACCTCGCCTCGCCGCCGCTCGTGATCGCCTACGCGCTCGCCGGCACGATGGACTTCGACTTCGAGACCCAGCCGCTCGGCGTTGACAAGGACGGCAATGACGTCTATCTCAAGGACATCTGGCCGACCAACGAAGAGGTGGCCGCCGTGGTGAACGGCACGGTCAGCCGTGAGATGTTCCTCAAGGACTACGCCTCCGTGTTCGACGGCGACCGCCGCTGGAAGGGCCTCGACGTGCCTGAAGGCGAGCTGTTCGCCTGGGATCCGAAGTCCACCTATGTGCGCAAGCAGACGTTCTTCGACGGCATGAAGGCCGTGCCGGACCCGGTTGAGGACATCCACGGTGCCCGCGTGCTCGCATTGCTCGGCGACTCCGTGACCACCGACCACATCTCCCCGGCCGGTGCGTTCAAGGCGTCCAGCCCTGCCGGCAAATACCTCACCGACCGCGGCGTGGCCCCGAAGAACTTCAACTCTTACGGTTCCCGCCGAGGCAATCACGAGGTGATGGTGCGCGGCACGTTCGGCAACATCCGACTTCGCAACCAGTTGCTCGCCTCTGTGGGCGAGGAGGTCACGCCCGGCGGCTTCACCTATGACTTCACGACCGGTAAGCCGTCCACGATCTTCGACGCGTCGCTGAACTACAAGGCAGCGGGCACGCCGCTTGTGGTGCTGGCCGGCAAGGAATACGGCACCGGCTCCTCGCGCGACTGGGCCGCCAAGGGCACGCTGATGCTCGGCGTCAAAGCCGTCATCACCGAGAGCTTCGAACGCATCCACCGCTCCAACCTCATCGGCATGGGCGTGCTACCCCTGCAGTTCCCTGAAGGCGAATCCTATAAGTCGCTGGGGCTCGATGGCACCGAGACGTACGACATCGCCGGCGTGGAGAAGCTCAACTCCGGTACGACGCCGAAGACCGTGCACGTCACCGCCACGCACAAGGACGGCTCCACGACTGAGTTCGATGCGGTCGTGCGCATCGACACCCCCGGTGAGGCCGACTACTACCGTAACGGCGGCATCCTCCAGTACGTGCTGCGCAACCTCATGAAGTAGCGCAACAAGACGGTCGGGGCCATGTCTCCGACCGTCTTGCATTCACGGGTCATATGGATCAGTGGGACTGCAGACGGCACTGCTTCCAGATGTCACTGAGCTTCTGACCATTGGACGTGCGCTTCCATACTTCGAGCCCGCCGCTGCGACGGCCTCCCGCAGCGGCACGGGCTGCCGCAGTGGGCGTCGGGTATTCCGAGCCGTCATCCAAGCGGAACCGTCCGTTCTCCGTCACCGTGGCATACCAGCGTTCGCCTTTGCGAGGTCGCTCCCAGACCAATCGTTCGCCGGGCACCAACAGTCCGGCCTGAATCACCTGACGGATGGTCACACGTTTCGAACTGTGTGCTGCGTGCGTCGTCGGCGACTGCGCAAGCTGATCGATGCCTTGCACGGTGAGATCGTTGTTGTTGCGGTCATAACGGATGCCCCAATAATCCACAATGAGTCGAACCGTCTCCGTCTGCCGCTTCTCAAGCAGCGAAGGCGTGCAGTCGTTGTAATCCTTCAGCTCATTGGTCAAAGGGAAACGGCGTGAATCCGAGCGCATGAGCATGCGGTCACGGCGTGCGGCGAACTCTCCGAACTTGTCCAGCTGCTCCTCGGTGCCTTGGACCAGTGCCAGATTGCCCAGTCGATACAGCCAATGGTCATGCTGCTCGGGTGACCAGTCACTGAACGATTTCGAATGTTCAATATTCACCGGCATGATAGGCAGTGCACTGCATTTGCGAGGCCTATCAAGGTGAGATTGCGCTTTCTGCTCATTGGCGCGGATGAGCAGCAGTCGAACCAATGCATTGTCTGATTGCAGTTCCCCTTGTAGACGCACCACGGCATTCTCCTGGTCGTCGTCGCGGACTTTCAGACCGTTGCACCGTTCGACCAGATATCCCTTGTCGAGATCGCGGATGGCGGCGTTCGCATACCCGCGTCTGTCTGTGATGTCTGTCCGGATCAGCGTACGGATTCCGGTCACGCGCTCAAGGGCCGACAGGATCTCCTGCAGACGGCGTTCATCGTGGGGCTCCAATGCGGCGAGCGACGTCGATGCCTTGACACTCCGTGAGCCGCGTTGTGTGAACGGCGGGCAATCGGGATTGCCCAGCTGACGATACGAGTTGACCAGCGCCCACATGGCTACGGGCTTCCACTCATGGTTGCGGTAGTCGTTCAGTCCCTCGAGACGATGCCGGATTTCGGCGGGCAGTATCGTCTCGTTGGGTTTGGAGATGATGCGCCACGCCATCGCATACGGGGCGAGCACGGTGTTGATGAACGAGGCCACCGTGCCGTTGTCGATATGAGGCTTGAGCACATTGTCGAGGAAATCCTCGATGAGCTTGCCGGTATCCGGCTGATGGGCGAGGATGAGATATAGGTAGGAAAAGAACTCGTCGCTCTCATGCGGGTCGTCGCTGATCGGGTCGATGATGTCGTCCCAGCGTTCGGTATAGGCGTCAAGCTCCGCGTCACTGAGCCCGGATGTGGCTCGTGCCTTGAAGACGTCGGACGGCGTGAGCGGCAATCCCCGCATGTTCATCACGTCGAAGATGCGATGGGCGCCATCAAGGTTGTCGGTCGTGACGATGACCAGGGTGACCTGATTGACGAGGTATTGGGCGAACTGCTGCCGTGCGGACATGCCCCACGCGGATATCTCGTCGTACACATTCCGGATGTTCGTTACCATATTGCGTTGCGCGGCGGTGGCCAGATCGTCGTTGTCCATGTCGAACACGGATTCGAGGTTGTCCTCCTGGACGTGTTCCCGGAAGAATGACGCGTCGCGTTCGCGCAATGTGAGCCGTGGCTCGCTGATGATGCCGCGCAGCTTGTCGCCGGGTTCCACCAGCAGCGCGTCGAGCTGGTGCATCAGGTCGGCGTCCTGTTCCAGATCGCGCAGCACGGCGATGATGATGGATAGGGATACCAACCGCTGCTGCCCGTCGATGACGTCATAGCGGTTGTCACCATGGCGGACCAGGATCAACGAGCCGAGGAAGTACGGGGTCTGCGGTGTTTTCGAAGCGTCATGCAGATCACTGACCAGTTGGAGAATGTTCTCGGACTTCCAGATATACGCCCGCTGGAAGGAAGGCACCGTGAAACGGAAATCCGGTGTGAACACCTTTCCCAGTGGCAGTTCCCGTGCGTTGATGGCCATATGATCCCCCTGTCCGCCCCTTCGCCGTCGGTTGCTGGAGCCGCTCGCATGCATGTGCCGATGGATACCGCACTCGCATCCGCATGCAACAGTTCCGCAGTTCAGCTTACCAGCGCAAGCTGGCAAACGCGGGGGCGGTATCCGCGCGTATGCCGGCGATGCGGTTTGTGTTGTGGAGCGCTCCGTGGCAAGTACGGTTCCGCAGCGTCAGTCGTGCTCGGGAACCGCGCCCTCATAGAGATAGAAGGACATATCGTCATGATGGTATCGGGATGCGTCCAGGTCGATGGACGCGATCCGCTCGAGCCCATGATGGGTGTAGAAACCCACATTGCAGGAGGTGTCCGTGAACAGGAAGTACTTCGTCATGCCGCTCCTGCGGAAATCATCGAGCATCCTCCGGAACATACGCTTGCCCAGACCATGGCCTTGAGCTTCAGGTGAGAGCGCGAAGAGCACCACTTCGGCGGCATAATCATGGCCGGACCGCGAAGCCCGACTGCGCAGCATCCGGTCCAAGG
Source organism: Bifidobacterium sp. UTCIF-1 (assembly GCF_006408915.1). NCBI lineage: Bacteria > Bacillati > Actinomycetota > Actinomycetes > Bifidobacteriales > Bifidobacteriaceae > Bifidobacterium > Bifidobacterium sp. UTCIF-1. The sequence goes on along the minus strand of NZ_JFAG01000010.1, from coordinate 81,203 downwards.
CAAGGATGCCCACGATTTCATGGGCTGCACGCAGGCCTTCACGGGAGCGCATGAGTCCGCCCAGAAGACGGAGATACCTGCGGGCATGCGTATTGCATCGGTTCCGGGTCTCACGTGAGTCGATGCGGCCCAGAATCAGCGCGACCGGTTTGCCATCCACCACTGCGGTATAGGCGTTGGTGGTTCGGGCCAGACAGTTCTCCCAGTCGGCCTCGGCCGCGAGCATGCCGATACGTTCGCTGAAGTCGGCATACCAAGTGCGTCGCACCAGATCGATCAGTGCGGGGTGGTCGTCTCGCTGCAAAGGGCGAATCGTTGCGGTCTCATGCTCAAGTTCTTGCATGTGTTTCATTATGCCTTATGCCCAGGGGCGGAATTGCACTGTGCTGCGATACCGTGTGCGGCGTTTGCGGCGGAATCCGACTGGGAGAGGCCATTGTGCAGGAACGGGAGCGTACTCAGGCAATCCGCCGAAGAGACGCGGCCTATATAAAGCCTACAATCGTGCCGGCAGGTCGGCGCGCTCCACCAATCGGGCCATCTGCACGCGGCCCATGTCGAGCTTGTCGGCGGCCGAGGAGAGATGCGCCTTGGCGGTACGTTCCGAGATGAACATCCGGGAGGCGATTTCGGCGTTCGTATAGCCTTCCGCCGCGAGCATCACGGCCTCGCGCTCGCGGTCGGGCAATGCATCGAGCAATGCCCGCGCCTCGTCCCTGCGCGATTGGGGACGCGACTTGCTCAAGCCGTCGATCAGCTGTTTTTGGCTGACCGCATTGAATTGGGGCTCGCCTGTGCATACGCCGATGATGCGGCGGATGATGCAGTCCGGGGCGTCGGTCTTCGATACGAATCCTTCGGCACCCGCCTCCACTGCACGTTCGACGGTGCCGGAGGGACTCAGCGAAGTCAGAATCAGCACATGCGGAGCAGGGGAGAGCGCTCGCAGTTGGCGGGTCGCCTCGATGCCGTCCACTCCGGGCATGGCAATGTCCATCAGCACCACATCCGGATGTTCGAGCGCGGCTCGGCGCACGCACGTCTCACCATCGGTGGATGAGGAAGCCACCACGATTCGCCCGTGGGAATAATCGTTCAGAATCAGACTCATCGCTTGGCAGATCATCGGGTCGTCGTCGATGATGCTGACCCTGATCGGCCTTGTCCCGATGCTTTCGGCATCAGTCTGCGCGCCATCGTCCGGCACCGACTGTGCGGCGGATATGGTACTGCCGTTCTTCTCGCTCACAGAAGACATCTTAGCTGCGCCACGGCAACTGCACGTCCACGTGGAACAGGTGGCGATCGTCCACGCCATACCGGCATTGTCCGCCTGCCGCATGCACGCGGGCCGCAAGACCGGGCAGCCCTGCGCCATGACCTGCTCGGTGAGCGGCTTTGTCGGTAGCGGTATCGGTAGCGGTATCGGGCATCGGATTGCTGATATGGATGTGCACGCCGGACTGCGGAGCCACGGAGACCTCCAAGGAGACCGGCATGCCGGGGGCGTGCCGCCGCGCGTTCGTCAATCCTTCTTGGATCGCCCGGTAGGCGGCCTTGCTGATGGCCTCATCCAATGCACTCAGCTGCTGGATATCGATCCACGTGTTGAGCGAGGTGCCGGAATTGCGCGTATCGGTGATCAACGCGTCCAATGATTCACGGGTCAAAGCGGTGTTGTCGGATGGGGCGAGCTGCTCCCACGCCTGTTGCGGATTACGCAGCATGTCGATGATTGTATGCGCCTCGTCCAACGCTCCAGCCGACTGGCGGCGAATGTCTTCGGCCTTGTCCGCCAAGGCCTTCGCCTCAGGCGTGTCTCCGAGTCTGTCAGCCTCCGCCTTGAGTGCACTGGCGTTCAACGCCATCAGGGACAGCGAATGGGCAAGCGTGTCATGGGCTTCGGCGGCGATCGCGTCGGCGAGTTGCTGGTTGTGAAGGTCGCTTTGCAATGTCGCCGCTTGGGTGGTGGCTGCATCGGCCATCGCGTTCGCCGTGCGCAGGCTGGCGCGCGACCGGATATGCAGGCCGATGAGCACAGCGATGGCCACGAAAATCAGAGAGGCCACCGCCGCGCTGATCACCACGGTCGGTTCCTCCACCATCATGACAATCGGCTCACCTGAATCGCCGCCGGTATCCGGTTCGGCGAAGAACAAGTGCCATATGGATGCGTCAGGTTGTTGGAAGGCGTCCCGCAACTGGCTGATCAGCGTTACTATGGTGCCCGCAGCGACGGCCCGTATGGTCGTGTGTCGGTCGGATCTACGGGCCAGCAACGATGTCATCGCCATCAAGGCGATCAATGAGTCGAACGGGAACACCACGACCAGTATGCAGGAGATCCAGAATGTCGCTTCCGGATACTCGTTGCGCGCCAGCAGCAGAAAACCGGACGGCAATGCGACCAATACACATATGACGACCAGCACGAACCCGACGGAATCCTGATCGAAATTCCTCGAAAAGAACGAGGTCTGCGACAGACACATGAAACTGGCCAATGGCACCATGGTCGCCGAGCACCATCGCTTAGTGATCACAGGCACCTCATCCGGTTGAGGTCTGGACGTAGTCGTTGTTCTTCGACTTGGCGAAATCCGGTGGCGTACTTTTCTTTCCGGCTGCGTACCTGCAACGTTTCGATCAGTCATGGATACCACTGTATGGCCTGTCCCAGCCTGCCGCCACTGGACGCCAGGGCGGAACCATGCCCGGCAAATTGCCCGACCGGGCAGAGGACTCTGACCATTCGTCCACTACCTTCGGCGACCGTCGAACGGTAACGTCGAAAACGATTCAATCAACGGGAAGACATTGCGCCGCAATGGTGCAGTCGAGGAAAGGAGAGCGTCATGGCACATCAAGACGAGGCTCAATCGGCATCCGGAACCAAAACGAAAAAGCCAATCTGGAAACGTTGGTGGTTCTGGCTTGTCATTATCGTGGTGATTGCGGCCATCGGCAGTCAAATGGGAGGGGCATCTGGGCAGACGGGGACGCAGTCCTCGCAGAGCAGCTCCAGCCAGAACGCGACCAATAACGCTGGTTCGGACAAGGACTCCACAAATACCGGTTCCACCGGTACCGACAGTGCCGACAATGGCGGTGCCGATCAGAAGTCCGACGTGCCTGCCGAATACCGATCCGCGTTGAAGAAGGCGGAATCGTACGCGACCGTCATGCATATGTCCAAGCAGGGCATCTACGATCAGCTCACCAGCGAATACGGTGAGAAGTTCTCCGCCGAGGCCGCCCAATATGCCGTCGACAACGTCAAGGCGGACTGGAACGCGAATGCGCTGGCCAAGGCGAAGAACTATCAGGAGACCATGTCCATGTCGCCTGAGGCTATTCGAGACCAGCTCACCAGCGAGAACGGGGAGAAATTCACCGCCGAGGAAGCGGATTACGCCATCCAGCATCTCAATGAATGACCGATCTCTTTCGCGATGGGGCGTTACGCCAATCCCGCCATCCGCTTTCGGAAGGCGGGATTGGTGCTGCTGCGCGGCCTGCGGCGGACAACAGCGACGTTTCGCCCTAAGACGAGGGATTTCATGGAACGTTCAGGTTTGTTCGGCTAGGATTGGTTCTGGAACAACAGATGAAGGAGCGAATATGACATTCGGTCAGCAGCCCCAGAACAACGGGCAGTACAACCCGCAATACAATACCCCCGACTACAACGCCGCCCAGCAGGCAGGATATGGACAGCAGTACATGCAGGGCGGATACGGCCAGCAGGCAGGATACGGACAGAACTACGGCGCTCCCCAGGGCGGACACCAGTTCGGCATGAACTATCAGAACGTCCAGCAGCAGTACCAGTACGCGCAGCCGCAAGGTGCCGGCGCAGGCGCGGCCGCCATCAACACCACGATGACCTACAACGTCGAAGAGGCGCGACGCGTTTCCGTCAGCAAGGTCTATGGCGAGATGACCATCGGCCTGATCGTCACCGCCATCGTGGCTGTGGCCGGACAGGTCACCGGCGCCTATTACAGCTTCCTCATGGCCACCGGCATGATCGGTCTCATCGGCCTGTGCGTGGCACAGGTCGCACTCGCCGTGGTGCTCGGCATGCGCGTGACCAAGATGAAGTCCTCCACCGCCCGTGTCATGTTCTACGTGTACGCGGCACTGATGGGATTCACGCTGAGCTCCATCTTCATGGTCTATGACCTCGGCTCCATCGGCCTGGCGCTCGGTATCACCGCCGCGTTCTTCTTCGCCCTCACCATGTTCGGCATGACCACCAAGATCAATATGCTCAAGGCCGGTCCGATTCTCATGGTCGGCCTCATCGTGCTCATCATCTCGCAGGTCGTGCTCATGTTCCTGCAGGTCGATGGCATGACGCAGATCGTCTGCGCCATCGGCTTGGTGCTGTTCGCCGGCATGACCATCTACGACGCGCAGTCCACTCGCGCATTGCTCACCGAATACGAGGCGCAGGGGCCGGAGATGGTCAAGAAGATCTCCATCCTGTGCGCGTTGAACCTGTACCTCGACTTCGTGAACATGTTCCTCTACATCCTCCAGTTGCTCGGCAACCGCGACTGACGCCATCCTGTGAGGCTCACTTCTCAACCCCCAGTGCGATGAGGTGGGCATCTCAACCCACAGTGCGGTACAGCAAGCCCGACCACAATGTGGCCGGGCTTTTTCATGCCCGACACAAACGCGAGTTAGGTTGGTGCCCCATGAGAAGACAAGAGCTTATGGGTATGTTCTGCCTGTTGTTGACCGCGCTGATCTGGGGTTTCGCGTTCGTGGCGCAGGTACAGGGCATGGATTCCATGTCGCCGCTGTTCTTCAACGCCAGTCGATTCACGTTGGGCGCGCTCTCTCTTGTGCCGATTCTGATTTGGCAGCGCTGGCGGGGGCGTGTGGGATCGTCCGTCGCCGCCGTGGATGATGCAACGACTGCTGCGGGGGTTGCCGGAGCCGACAGCGTCGAGATCGGAGGCTCTGCGGATGCTGACTCCGGGCGACCTGTTTCAGTGTCGCCGGATACGTTAGAAGACGCATCCGCGCATGGCACGCACGCCGTGCCGTTCTGGGCGGCATGGCTCGCCAATCCAATCGTGGTTTCCGTGCTGTGCGGAGTGGTGCTGTTCACCGCGAGCACCCTGCAGCAATACGGCATCCTCTACGGCAAATCGGCCGGTCGGGCCGGATTCCTCACCGCCCTGTACATCGTGATGGTGCCGCTGCTGGCTTTCGTGTTCCTCCGCCGTCGTATCGGCATTCTGGTCGGCGCGGCCGTGGCGTTTGCAGTCGTGGGCTTCTACCTGCTGTGCGTCACCGACGGGTTCGGCTCCATAGGCTTTGCGGACATCCTGTTGCTGTTCACTGCCGTGCTGTTCGCGGCCCATATCCTCATCATCGACACGTTAGGCTCCAAGGTGAACGCCATCGTCCTGTCGTTCGGCCAGTTCTGCACCACTTCAGTCCTGAGCTGGATTGGCTCGATGATTGAAGGCTCGGTGGATTGGGTCGGGGCGGCGCATTCCTGGCTGCCGATTCTGTATGCCGGCATTGGATCGGTGGGCATTGCCTACACCTTGCAAGCGGTGGTGCAGCAGTGGGTGCCGCCCACGCGGGCCAGCCTGCTGATGAGCCTCGAATCGTTCTTCTCGGCCGTTGGTGGTGCGATCTTCCTCGGCGAGGTCATGACCCCGCGCGGCTACCTCGGTTGCGCGCTGATCTTCTTCGGCACGCTGCTGGCTCAAGCCCCCGCCAAACTCCCGAAGTTCCTGGACAGCAGAAGGGCTTCCTAAGTTTGGTTGTCGGCGGTGGATGCGGCGTATCTGGTCGGCCGGAGCCGCTTCATGATGTCCTTATGTCCACGCCACTGTCCACGCCATCCTGCCTGCATGTCAATCCGAGGTCTTCGGTGCCTCTCCCACCTGAGGCGCGCCATTGATGTCGCGATGGATGTTCTGCATCTGCACCTCGATGTTCTGCAGGCTGCGCGAGCAGTCCAGCAACGTCTGCGAATGCTCGTTGAGCTTGGTGTCCGGCAGGTCGGTCTTGTATCGGAGCGCATGCTCCAGTGACGCCCAATAATCCATGGCGATGGTGCGGAACTGCACCTCCACGGGCGTGTAATGCGCGCCCGAGGAAAGGAACACCGGCACCGCGTAGATTACGTGCAGCGAACGGTATCCGTTCTGCTTGGGTTTCTTGATGTAGTCCTTGACACGGAGCACCTGGATGTCGGACTGCGAAGACAGATAGTTGGATACGGAATAGACATCGTCCCGGTAATTGCAGATAACGCGGATGCCCGCCACGTCGAACAGGTTGTCCTTGATGGCGTTGACGCTGACGGGCAGCCCTTTGCGCTCCAGCTTGCCGATGATGGAGTTCACCGATTTCAGTCGGCGCTCCATGTGGTGAATCGGATCATGGCTGAAACGCACCTGGAATTCGTCGTCGAGAATCTCCAGCTTGGTGCTGATCTCATACATCGCTCCCTCGTAGACCTGCATCAGATCGATGAATTCGGTGATCTGATTGGCGTCGAAGCTGCCTCCGGGCAGGTCGAGCATCTTCAGACGGGCGTTCAGGTCGGCGGTGTTGAGACGGTTATGACGGTCAAGTATCACGACCACCAATATACCGTTCCTGCTTGTCGTGGACTGAATGCCGGCGCACAATCTCCTCAAGTCGCACATGCTTATCCGATCGTGGCCCACAGGTATCCGCAAGTATCCCGGATCCGTCTGCGTATTCGATACCGGACAGGATCCTGTCCGATGATGTTCGGTGCTGCCTGATGCTGTTCGGGGCGGGCGGTCTCGATGCCGTAGGTCATGGGCATACCTGAAATTGCCGCGGCATTGTCTCCATGACGAACCCACTGGATAGAATCGCACCTTATGAATGAAGACATGATGACCGAGGCGGAGCGCGTCTCGATTGAGGCTGACGGTGCGGAAATCGCAGCAGGGGAGCGCGGCAAGGGCGTATTTCATATCCATACGCTCGGATGCCAGATGAATGTGCATGATTCCGAACGCATCGCCGGCGTGCTTGAGGCCAATGGATATGTGCCGGCCACCCAGGAACAGATCGATTCCCATGATTTCGACGTGATTGTGCTCAACACCTGCGCGGTGCGGGAGAACGCCGCCGAACGCATGTACGGCACGATCGGCCTGTTCAACCGCATCAAGATGCAGCGGCCGAACCTGCAGATCGCCGTGGGCGGATGCATGGCCCAGCTCGACCGGGAGACGATCGCGAAGCGGAAGCCGTGGGTGGCCGCCGTGTTCGGCACCAAGAACATCGAGGATCTGCCCAGACTGCTGGAGCAGAATCGCGTCACCGACAAGCCCCAGGTGCGGGTCAGCGACAAGCTCGAGGAATTCCCGAGCGACCTGCCAGCCGCCCGCGCATCCCGCGTCAGCTCCTGGGTGGCGATTTCCGTGGGCTGCAACAACACGTGCACCTTCTGCATCGTGCCCACCACCCGCGGCAAGGAGAAGGACCGTCGCCCCGGCGATGTGCTCGCGGAAATCCGCCGGTGCGTGGCCAATGGGGCCAAAGAGGTGACGCTGCTCGGGCAGAACGTGAACTCCTATGGGTACGGTATCGGCGACCGTTATGCCTTCAGCAAACTGCTGCGCGCCTGCGGTGACATCGAGGGGCTGGAGCGCGTGCGGTTCACCTCGCCCCATCCGGCGGCGTTCACCGATGATGTGATCGCCGCGATGGCCGAGACCCCGAACGTGATGCACCAGCTGCATTTCCCCCTGCAATCGGGGTCGGACCGCATTCTGCGCGCGATGCGCCGGTCGTATCGTTCCGCCAAGTTCCTCGACATCCTTGGCCGTATCCGCGCCGCCATGCCGGACGCGCAGATCTCCACTGACATCATCGTCGGCTTCCCCGGCGAGACCGAGGAGGATTTCCAGGCCACGTTGGACGTGGTGCGCAAGGCGCGGTTCTCCACCGCGTTCATGTTCATCTACTCGCCGAGACCCGGCACGCCGGCGGCCTCCATGCCTCAGATTCCCCGTGACGTGGTGCAGGAGCGTTTCGACCGTCTGGTGGCTCTGCAGGAGGAGATCACCCAGGAGAACATGGAAAGCTTCGTAGGCCGTGACGTCGAGGTGATGATCACCGGCAAACTCGGGAAGAAGGACAATGACACGCATCGCGTCACTGGGCGCGAGAGAACCGGGGTGCTGGTGCATATCGGCGTGCCGCAAGGGCAGCCGGTACCGGAGATCGGCGATTTCGTGACGGTGACCGTGACCCACGCCGGACGGCACAATCTGCTGGCGGACCCCGAACTCGCCGCAGGACAGACATATTCGGTTCGCCACTAGTGGTCCATCTCGTAATTGGTTGATTGGTGCCGGCCCCCTCTGACGGACCGTTGCCGTGAAGCAAACAGCGGAGCTGTTTGTAGGCAACGTGCGAGCCGACAGGCGAGCCAGCAGGCTGCGCGTGGAGCGCGTCCCTGATTGCAGGACGGGCCGTCAGCGAAGCTGACTGGGGGGGAGAAAAAGCTGAATCTCTCAATTATTTAAAAGACAGACCACTAGTTTGTACGTTGGCTCTCCTCGTTGAGGGGAGCTGTCCGCTGTGAAGCGGACTGAGGGGAGTGAAGAGGATTATGCAAGCTCCACGAGTCGTTTCCATAGTCGGCCCGACCGCTTCGGGCAAAACAGGTCTCGGCATCGCCATCGCCCAACGACTGGCGGCGCAAGGCGAACGGGCCGAGATCGTCAACGCGGATGCCTATCAGATGTATCGCGGCATGGATATCGGCACCGCCAAGCCGACCGCCGAAGAGCAGGCTGCGGTGCCGCATCATCTTATCGACATCATTGATCCCGAAGAGTCGATGAGCGTGGCCCGTTTCCAACAGCTCGCCCGCGAAGCCATCGCCGACTTGCAATCGCGTGGCGTCAGGCCGATTCTCGTCGGCGGGTCGGGATTGTATGCGCGGGCGGCCATCGATGACATCACCTTCCCCGGCACCGACCCCGACGTGCGCAGGAAATATGAGGAGAGGGAGAAGACCGAGGGCTCAGGCGCGTTGTTCGACGAACTCAAAGCCAAGGATCCTGAGGCCGCTGCGCGAATGGACCCGCATAACCCCCGTCGCACCATACGGGCGTTGGAGGTCATCGAGCTTACAGGACAACCATACTCGGCGAGTCTTCCGCGGTATCGGTATGTCATCCCATCGGTGCAGATCGGTTTGGACCTGAGCCGTGAGGAACTGGATCGGCGCATCGATCTGAGAACCAAGCAGATGATGACCAACGGTTTCGTGGAGGAGGTGCGGCGCCTACGCCCGCATCTTGGTGCCACCGCCGTGCGTGCGCTCGGCTATCAGCAGATCATCGACCTGTTGGACGGCATCTGGGACGAATACGACGCCTTTGCCGATATAGCCCAGAAGACCAAGCGTCTCGCACGCAAGCAGATGGGCTGGTTCGGCCGTGATCCACGCATCCATTGGCTTCAGGCGCTGAATCCGAAGCTTGTCGACAACGCGATGGCCATCATCGCCCATGCCGATGCCGGCGATTACGATCCCATCGATGCACAGGCTGATGCCTATGTTCAACACCATCTGGGGGACATCGCCTCAGCCTGAAACACCCTACTCTGGCTTCCTGCTCTGGCTTCCTCTGACGAGGGAGCTGTCAGCGAAGCTGACTGAGGGAGAGATCGCAGCCGTTAGGCGGCATACATTCAGTGCGCAGGGCCCTGATTCCAGCCGGAGATCAAAAACACGCGCGTCGGATTCGCCGGACGCAGCATCGCCTCGAACATGCGCTCGAATGCGCTGATGTCGCCACGGTAGGCGGTATGTTTGGCCGCACGGTATGCCTCACGTGTCACCATGCCCCAGTCGAGATCCCATCCCGCGTCATGCGCGAGACGGGAGCCGAAGATGCGCAGCACCATCGCGTTGCCGCCGCGGAACGGGTGCAGATAGCCCAGCTCGTCATATATGACCGAGAACTTGTGGACGAACACATCCCTGTCCAAGGCATGCAGATTGCGGTTGTCCGCCAGCTCCATCGCGATGTTGTGCGCCCCGGTCTCTATGAGTCCGGCGGGGAAAAAGGCCTCGGGATTGTTGGCGCGGGCGCGGTCATTGGTGATTTCGCGCGTGGTGTTCGATGTGCGCAGTTTCCCGGCGTCATCGAACACTCCCTCGAACAGGCCTCGGTGGATCGCCACAAGCTCATCCAGATCGCCGGAGGGATTCCAACGCCGTTCCGCCAGCAGCACCGTGCGCGCAAAGACCGCGTCGGCACGGTTCGCGGCATGATCGTCAAGGCTGCCGTCCGACAGACGGTTCTCGCCGTTCGGCCCAAGGATGTTCAGGCGCATGGCCGTCTGCTCGTCGGCCACGTCGATGAGATGGCTCACATCCTGGACGCCCTGCTCATAGGCGGCCGCGGCGCGCATCGTCGCTTCGCCCGGCGTCATCGCCTCCAGTGCGCAGTTCCTGAGTGCAAATGCGACTGCGCTCGCACGCTCTGCGGGTGTCATGGAACCCATGATAAGCCATGAAACATGTCATACGGCGACATGAACCCCCGTACATGTAGAATCAGACGCGATATGGCACGTACAGCATCCTCCAATAGCACACAATCCCGCAAGACCCGTGGCGGTGGCAATACCTCGACGCATGACGGGGAGACCGCAGTCCAACCGGAACTCGACGCGGAGCCTGAGCCGCTATGGCATAAGCTCCTGCTCGCTGTCCCGCGTGCGCTGGGTTCTGGCGTTCGCGCCATCGCCGGTGTGGGGGAATACGACCCGGCATATCGGCGTGACGGTTTGTGCTTCATGCTGCTCGTTCTCGCCATCCTCTTCTGCGCTTCCGAATGGTTCCGCGTCAATGGGCCGTTTGGGCAGTTCCTGCATGCCCTGGCCTCCGGCGTGCTCGGCGTGATGAGCGTTGTGCTTCCGGTGTTGCTGGCCGCTGTGGCAATTCGGCTGATGCGCAACTCGGGCCAAGGTTCAAGCAACCCTCGCGTGATCACCGGATGGGCGTTGCTGATGTGGTCCATCTGCTCAATCATCGATGTGGCCCTCGCCGCGAATCATCCCGGCTTCGATATCACCGTGCTGCAATCCGCCGGCGGTCTGCTCGGGTTCTTCCTGGGCTCGCCGCTGGCGTGGGGGCTGTCCTCAGCGTTCGCCATCGTGGTGTTCGTGGTGTTCGGCCTGTTCTCCGTCATGATGATCACCGGCACCCACGTCACCGATCTGCCGGAGGATGCGCGCAAGCTGATGGCGTTCATCCAGCGCAAGCCCTATGCGCCCAAGGGACAGGATGCGGATGACGGCGACGATGACCGCAGCCAGTTCCCCAATGAGGTGCGTGTCGGCGACACCACGCTGGCGTTCGCGGATGGCGTGCCGACCCATAACGGTGACGATGACGAGGAGAGGAAAGACGCATCCCCGTCCAAGCCTGGTTTCTTCACACGGCTTTTCGGTCGCAAGCCCAAAGACGAGGGCGACAAGACACTTGACCGGTATGCCGCCGACGACCCCTTCGACCGGGCGGCGAGCCGGCATGGGGCCACCGCCGAAACACCGGTGGTGGATCCCTCCACCGGTGAGATTCTCGGGGAACATGACGGAGGGCGCACGGTTGCGTCATCCTCCTATGATGGCCGTCCTCATGTGGCAGGTAACGCGCCGTTCGCCGATGATGCGGCCGATGCCGCGACTGTTGCAGGCACCGTGCCCGTCCTGCCTGGTGCGGCCGGCGCCGTTCTGCCGCGGGTGGTCGCCAGCGGCAGCGGCACAGTGGCCATGCCTTCCAGCGCGGGCGGTTCCGGTACTGCGGGCGGTCCCGGCGGCACTACAGCGATGCCGTCCGGTACCACAGCGGACAATGACCCCTGGGCCCCCAGTGCCTTGCAGGCTGCCGGAGCCGCGGCTGTTGTCGCTGCAGGTGCCGCGGCCGCTGGCGCGAATGCGACCGCTCCCTATGCCGGGGCCGACGCGGATGGCAGCGGCGTTGGACAGTCCGGTGCGGTTGCGGATGGCGAAACCGGCACCGATGACGACGCGAATCGTCCCTACCAGTTGCCTGACCTGAACCTGCTCGCCAAAGGCCAGCCCCATGCCATGCGCACCCCGGCCAACGACCGCGTGATTCGGGCCTTGACCTCCACATTCGAACAGTTCAACGTGGATGCCAAGGTGGTGGGCTTCCTGCGCGGCCCGTCGGTGACCCAGTACGAGGTCGAGCTTGGCCCCGGCGTCAAGGTGGAGAAGGTCACCAATTTGCAGCGCAACATCGCGTACGCGGTGGCCAGTTCGGATGTGCGTATCCTGTCTCCGATTCCCGGCAAATCCGCCATCGGCATCGAAATCCCGAACGAGGACCGCGAAATCGTGCATCTAGGCGACGTACTGCGCTCCGATAAGGCGGTGGGCGACCCGAACCCGATGCTCACCGGTATCGGCAAGGACGTGGAGGGGCACTTCGTCACCGCCGACCTGACCAAGATGCCGCATTTGCTGGTGGCCGGCGCCACCGGTTCCGGCAAGTCCAGTTTCATCAACTCGATGCTCACGTCCATCATCATGCGTGCCACGCCAGAGCAGGTGCGTCTGATCATGGTGGATCCCAAGCGTGTCGAGCTGTCCGCGTACGCGGGCATCCCGCATCTGCTGACCCCGATCATCACCGATCCCAAGAAGGCCGCACAGGCTCTGGAATGGGTGGTCAAGGAGATGGATTCACGCTATTCCGACCTGGAATACTTCGGCTTCCGCCATGTCAAGGATTTCAACGAGGCCGTGCGCGCCGGCAAGGTGCATGCGCCGCTGGGCTCCAAACGCAAGGTGGCACCCTATCCCTACATCCTCGTGGTGGTCGACGAGATGGCCGACTTGATGATGGTGGCCAAGAACGATGTGGAAAGCTCCATCCAGCGCATCACGCAGCTCGCGCGAGCCGCCGGCGTGCATCTGGTGCTCGCCACGCAGCGCCCGTCCGTGGACGTGGTGACCGGCCTGATCAAGGCCAACATCCCCTCGCGTCTGGCGTTCGCCACGTCCTCGGCCACCGATTCGCGAGTCATCCTCGATACCGTCGGCGCCGAGACACTGATCGGTCAGGGCGACGCCCTGTTCCTGCCGATGGGTTCCGCGAAGCCGATTCGTGTGCAGGGGTCGTGGGTGTCCGAATCGGAGATCCGCAAGGCAGTGGAGTTCGTGCGCACACAGCGCAAACCGAGATACCGCGAGGACATCGAGGAGATGGCCAAGGAGGTGGAGAAGAAGAACGGCATGGAGCCGGATGAGGAGATCGGCGACGATATGGACGTGCTGCTCCAGGCCGCCGAGCTCGTGGTCACCTCCCAGTTCGGTTCCACCTCGATGCTGCAGAGGAAGCTGCGCGTGGGCTTCGCCAAGGCAGGACGTCTCATGGACCTGCTCGAGACCCGTGGCGTGGTGGGCCCGTCCGAAGGCTCCAAGGCCCGTGAGGTCCTCGTGCAGCCCCAGGACCTGCCGCAGGTCCTCGCGTTCATCCGCGGCGAGACCAGCTCGCTGAACCCTTCCCAGCCAGCCCAGGGCGAGCTCGGCGAGTAACGGCTCGGCTTTTCAGAGCAGCTTTCAGCTTCCCTTTACCTAACGTAGAAGTATGGGGGTAACGTGAACATTATGACTAATGAAGCAATGGACAAGCAGGGCACACCCAAGGCCTCCATCTTCGACGGATGGAACGCGGCGCCGAACCTGGTCACCTATTCGCGCATCGTGCTGGTGATCATCTTTCTGGTGCTGGACGCTCTGGCCGGTGAATGGGGCGCCGACAACCTGACATTCCGTTGGATTGCGGCGGTGTTGTTCATCATCGCGGCGTCCACCGACAAGATCGACGGCTGGATGGCCCGCAAATACAATCAGGTCACCGAAATGGGCAAGCTCATGGACCCTATTGCGGACAAGCTGCTGACCTGCGGTGCCATGATCGTGTGCTCCGTGTTCGGAGAACTTGGTTGGTGGGTCACCATTCTGTTCCTGATTCGTGAGATCGGCATCACCGTGATGCGCTTCTTCGTGATGGAGCGTCCGGGTGGCAAGGTCATCGCCGCCGCATGGCCCGGCAAGCTCAAGACCGTGTTCCAGTGTGTGGGCCTGTCCATGCTGTTGCTGCCGATGTGGGCTCTGGACGGCAGTGCCACCACTCCGCTGTGGCTCACCGCCTACTACTTCCTGACCTACACGGTGATCTATGTGGCTTTGGTGCTTTGCCTGTACTCCGGTGGCGTGTACCTGTACAACACCTTCGTGGCCCCGAACAAGCGCTGAACGATGAATGCCGATGACCTTGCTGCAGCCGTATTGGCGATCTGTGAATCACGCGGTGTGAAAATCGCCTGTGCCGAATCGCTGACCGGCGGTCTGCTCGCGGACGCCTTCGTGCGTGTTCCCGGTGCATCCCGCGTGTTTCTGGGGTCGGCGGTGACCTATGACATCAACGCCAAGGCATCCATCCTTGGCGTTGACAAGGCATTGCTCGACCGCGAGGGGGCGGTGCACCCCGAAGTGGCCCGCCAGATGGCGGTGGCGACGGCGAGGCTGTATGACCAGCCGGACTATGCAGGCCATGTCATCGGGCTATCCACCACCGGTGTGGCGGGTCCCGGCCCTGATGGCGACAAGCCGGCCGGATTGGTATATGTGGGGTTCCGCATACCGCGAGACGTTGCTGCGGATCGAGGCGAGCATGTCGAGGCGATGGAATTGCGGCTTTCGGGCACTCGTGAGGGCATCCGCCATGCCACCGTGCTGCATATGCTCGAGCGGCTTCGTGCGTGGCTCGGATAGTTGGGTTGCCTGTTCCGGGGACGATTCGGCATACTAGGTTGCGGTTTCGGTGGCCGTTTCACCGGCGAATGACCGATGCGATACACGCCTTAAGCAAAACCTGAGTCTATTTACAGCAACTTTTCAGGAATAAAACCCGTGGTGCATGGTGTTGAACTGTATGGAAACACTGAACAGGCCTGGAAGGGGGCTAAGGCGATGGAAACGATGACGCGGGCGGATGAGCAGATGGATGTTGCCGTCAAGAACCCGATGCGAGTGCAGCCGGGCGTTGCCCGTATGCGGGAACTCACCCCGGCCCAGCGCCGCGCGGTGATGTTCGCGCAGCAGCAGGTATTGAAGGCACAGGCCGCGAAGAAGGCCCGCGATGAACGTGCGGCAGCACGCGAACGTATGTGGCAGGACGAGGAGGCCGGATACGCCAAGTCCCGCCCTGCGGCTGTGCAGAACGTAGCTGCCGAATCCGAAGCGCATGACGTGTCGCTGCGTGAGGCTATCGGTCACGTGCTCCGCGATTTGCGCACACGCGACCGTCGCACGTTGCGCGAGGTGTCCGAGAAGGCAGGCGTCTCTCTCGGCTACCTCTCCGAGGTGGAGCGCGGCCAAAAGGAGGCCAGCTCCGAACTGCTGAGCTCCATAGCCGATTCGCTTGGTGTGAGCACTGCACAGATGCTGCGCATGGTTGCCGACTATCTTGACTCGGTCAATGAGCGGTAATCATTTGTGAGGCTGCTGTGGGGCCTGTGACGGTGGTATTCGTCACAGGCCCTGTTGTATGTTGCCGGATATTCGCCGGGTCGTGGCACACTTTCGGGTATGCGTGAACGTGAATTCTGGGAATTGCTCGAAGAGGTGTTCGGCCGCAGCTATGGCCGCTCGCTGGCCCGCGATCAGCGCATGCCCAAATTGGCGAATATGACGGTGCTTGAGGCGCTCGACGCTGGGGAAGAACCGCGGGTGGTGTGGAACGTGCTATGCGATCAGATGGAAGTTCCTGATTCGAGGCGCTGGGGGCACGACCACAATGCTCCACCGATGCCGGCCGCATGAGGCGTGTTTTCGGCGTGTCGCACAAGAATTCGAACAGATGTTCGTATGTTGCTCTATAGTTATCCACAGTGAGATGAAGCCACAACCGTGTGCATGGCGGCGCTGACCTGAAGTAACGCCTTACGGCAGTAGGGCTGTCGCTCTGAGGAGGGGCATGGGCCACGAAGCTGGAACCACAGAGGTCCGTCGGGCTTGCCGCATGAGGTTGCTCTTGCATACGGTGGGAGTGACCAACCGCTTACGACTTCGATAAGGAGAAGATCATGGCACAGGAGACCAAGTCGGCACCGCAACCAACCGGTGCTGCCGAACACGAGCTCGATCCCAAGCGCAAGGCCGCGCTGGATGCCGCGTTGGCGCAGGTCGAGAAGAGCTTCGGCAAAGGTTCGGCGATGCGTCTGGGTGACAGGCCGGAACAGAACGTCGAGGTGATTCCCACCGGTTCGCTAGCGCTTGATATGGCGCTGGGCATCGGTGGGTTGCCCAAGGGGCGCATTGTGGAGATCTACGGTCCCGAATCCTCCGGCAAGACCACATTGGCATTGCATGTTGTCGCCAACGCCCAGAAGAAGGGCGGTGTGGCCGCGTACATCGACGCCGAGCACGCGCTTGACCCTTCCTATGCGCGCAAGCTGGGCGTGGACACCGATTCGCTGATCGTCTCCCAGCCGGACAACGGCGAGCAGGCGTTGGAGATCGCTGACATGCTGATCCGATCCGGCGCATTGGACGTCATCGTCATCGATTCGGTGGCGGCATTGGTGCCGAAGGCCGAGATCGACGGCGATATGGGAGACAGCCATGTCGGCCTGCAGGCCAGGCTCATGAGCCAGGCGTTGCGCAAGATGACTGGCGCGCTGTCCCAGGCGGGGACCACCGCCATTTTCATCAACCAGCTGCGTGAGAAGATCGGCGTGTTCTTCGGCAACCCCGAGACCACCACCGGCGGCAAGGCGTTGAAGTTCTACGCTTCGGTGCGCATGGACATCCGCCGTATCCAGACCATCAAGAACGGGGACGAGGCCGTGGGCAACCGCACCCGAGTCAAGGTGGTCAAGAACAAGATGGCTCCTCCCTTTAAGTCCGCTGAATTCGACATGCTCTACGGCGAGGGCATCTCCCGTGAAGGGTCGGTCATCGACATGGCCCAGCAGGTAGGCGTGGTCAAGAAGTCCGGCTCATGGTTCACCTATGAGGGCGACCAGCTCGGCCAAGGACGTGAGAAGGTCCGGCAGTTCCTCAAGGACAACCCGGCGATCACCGAGGAGATCGAGAACAAGGTCAAGGCCCAGTTCGGCCTTATCGCGCCATCCGACCAGTTCGCAGAGGACGAGGAGGCCGCGGCAGCTGCTGCTGCAAGCGAGGCTGCTGCCGCCGATGAGGCCAAGGACAGCAAGGCGGCGGCCGCACGGCAGAAGTCGGACAAGACCGCGGAGAAACCTGCCCAGACGGCGGCCAAAGACGCCACCGCGAAGGTCTGACGCGCGATGATCGATGCCGCTGAATTCCTTCAGCGCAATCCTGCCGTCCTCGGACATGCTGTACCAGGGAATGCAGGAACAGCTGAAGCTGAGGCGTCTGCCGTGTCATCGGCCCCGGATTGTTTACGACACTCACTGTTCGGTGGTGCTTCGGAAAGATGCCACAGGAGCGCATCAGCCGGCGGGGCGTCGGCTGATGCGCAGGCTCCGAATGCCCCGAATGAGGATGAGGACGCATGCCGGGAGGCGGCGTTGAGGCTGCTCGATGCCGCTCCCCGGTCATCCGGGGCATTGCGAGACCGTCTCGTCGGCAAAGGATATGCCGAAGACGTCGCAGACCGGGTGATAGCACGGCTGATTGAAGTGCGGCTGCTGGATGACCGCGAGTACGCCGAATCGGTGGTCCGGATCTGCGCCAACCGCATGATGGGGCGGCGCGGCGCAGCCATGGAACTTGCCCGCAAAGGCGTGGATCGCATGCTGGCGTCGCAGGTGACCGAGGAGGCCGAACAGAACGGCGTGTTCGAGGAAGCGGCGTGGGAATTGGGGCGTAGTGTGGCGCGCAAGACGCAAGGCCTCGACCGGCAGGTGCGTCAGCGTCGCTTCTGGGCCGCGGGTGGACGCAAAGGGCACAACCCGGCCATCCTTCGAGAAGTTGCTGCAGAACTGTTGAGATAGCTGCTGATTTCCATGTGGTCCTCTCTATAGGGAGAGTCGCCGGCATGGCTGTTGCCGAAGTGCGATAGAGGTTTGCCGTCGATTGGCTCCTCGAAGCGACCGTGGTTCTTCTCCATGCCGTATGTATAATTGCAGGCTTGAGACCTCTTGATGGCCGCGGCCGTGATCTTCATTGGGATCGGCTGAGGAACTTCCGGGCTCCATAGAGCACGATGGCGGATAACGTCCGCCCAGGGTGACCTGAGAGATAGCGCAGCAGAGAACAGACCGCCCGTCCTCGACGGGTAAGGGTGAAACGGCGGTGTAAGAGACCACCGGGCCGCTGGTAACAGCAGGCCGCATGGCAAGCCTCATCGGGAGCAAGGCCAAGCAGATGGCGGTAAGGGCTGCTCGCCCGTGTCATCGGGTAGGCTGCTAGAGCCTGTCGGCGACGTCAGGTCGAGATGGATGGCCATCCGTGCAGCGCATTCGCGCGGCACGACAGAACCCGGGGTATAAGGGGTCTCATATCATCTTTTCCCGTTTTGCCGATGGCGCTGTGTCCAGCTTAGTGTCCAGCTTATAGAGCGGATTGTTTCACGAAGGTTTGTGGAAACAAACATATTGCTTTGAGCGAGCAGTCGGGCGCGTTGCCGATTGTTTACGCATTGTTCGTCTACAATGAAACGTATCCAAGCGGTGATGTTGCCGTTTGGACCCACATATAGCGGGTGAAACCGCTTGAGTCACTAGGAGGTCAACATGGAAATCGTCGTTACCGGACGTCACACACAGATCAAGCAAAGGTTCCGTGATGTTGTCGAGTCCAAGATGAATCGTGTGACCGCAATCGCCCCGGATGCACAGCGCGCGCAGATCGTGCTGACGCATGAGGGCAACCCGCGTCAGGCAGACACCGCCAAGCGCGTGGAAATCACCGTTATCGCGGGTCGTACCGTGGTTCGCGCCGAAGCCTCCAGCACGGATGAGTTCAGCGCATTGGACATGGCGCTCGACAAGCTGACGCTTCGCCTGCGTCGTACCCGCGATCGCCGCAAGGATCATCGTCGTGGATACACCAACCCGGTGCCGGTCGATCTGGGTGCCGCCGCTCCGGAGCCGGAGGTCGAGGAGGCCGAGGAAGAGCCGAACAACAGCCCGGCTGCCGCCGTCGCCTCCGATCTTGGCCCCGGCGAATCCGTGGAAGTCCAGGTTGGGGATACGCCGATCGTCATTCGCCGCAAGCTGCACATCGCCGAGCCGATGAGCATCGACGAGGCGCTGTACGAAATGGAGCTCATCGGACACGATTTCTTCCTGTTTGTCAACAAGGACACCGGTCGTCCGTCCGTGGTCTATCACCGTCACGGCTGGAGCTACGGCGTGTTCGAGATCGACACTCCTGAAAACGTCAAGAAGGCCGAGGCCTGACGCTGAAGCCCGATAAGGCAACAGCCGAATAGCAGGCAAACAAGATAAGCCGCTTCCCACCAACGGGAGGCGGCTTTTTCGTAATCTGGTCGAAAAAATGCGTGGTTCTTGCCACGTGGCGGTATCCTGATATGCGGAACCACCGAAACCAATCAAGGGAGAACCCAGTGGTCGATATCATTGACAAAGCCCTGCGCATGGGCGAAGGCCGTCAGATCAAGAAGCTCGAGAACGTGGCCAAGGCAGTGAACGCCTTGGAGGACGAGATCTCCGCCCTGTCGGACGACGAGCTCAAGGCCCAGACCCCGAAATTCAAGCAGCAGATCGACAACGGCAAGAGCTTGGACGAGATCATGCCCGAGGCGTTCGCCACCGTGCGAGAAGTCTCCAAGCGCACCCTCGGACAGCGTCACTTCGACGTGCAGCTCATGGGCGGCGCGGCCCTGCACTGGGGCAATATCGCCGAGATGAAGACCGGTGAAGGCAAGACCCTGGTCGCCACGCTGCCGAGCTACCTCAACGCACTCGAAGGCAAGGGCGTGCACGTGGTCACCGTGAACGACTACCTCGCCAGCTACCAAAGCGAGCTCATGGGCCGCATCTACCGCTTCCTGGGCATGAACGTCGGCTGCATCATCACCGAACAGAAGCCGCCGGAGCGCCGCAAGCAGTACAACGCGGACATCACCTACGGCACCAACAACGAGTTCGGCTTCGACTACCTGCGCGACAACATGGCTTGGGAGAAAGCCGATCTCGTGCAGCGCGGCCACCATTACGCCATCGTCGACGAGGTCGACTCCATCCTGATCGATGAGGCCCGTACGCCGTTGATCATCTCCGGCCCCGCCGAAGGCGACGTGACCCGTTGGTACCGCCAGTTCGCCAAGCTGGTCCTCAAGCTCGCCCGCGACGAGGACTATGAGGTCGACGAGAAGAAGAAGGTCGTCGGCATCCTCGATCCGGGCATCACCAAGGTCGAGGACTTCCTCGGCATCGACAACCTGTACGAGCCGGCCAACACCGCCCTTATCGGCTACCTGAACAACGCCATCAAGGCCAAGGAGCTGTTCATCAGGGACAAGGACTATGTGGTCACCCAGGGCGAGGTGCTCATCGTCGACGAGCACACCGGCCGCATCCTGCCGGGCCGCCGCTACAACGAGGGCCTGCACCAGGCCATCGAGGCCAAGGAAGGCGTTGAGGTCAAGGCCGAGAACCAGACCTTCGCCACCATCACCCTGCAGAACTACTTCCGTATGTACGACAAGCTCGCAGGCATGACCGGTACCGCCGAGACCGAGGCCGCCGAGTTCATGAACACCTACAAGCTGGGCGTGCTGCCGATCCCGACCAACAAGCCGATGATCCGCAAGGACCAGGACGATCTCATCTTCCGTACCAAGAAGGAGAAGCTCGCCGCCATCGTCAAGGATGTGGCCAAGCGCCACGCCTCCGGCCAGCCGGTGCTGCTCGGCACCGCCTCCGTGGAAAGCTCCGAGGTGGTCTCCACCCTGCTCGATGTGGCGAAGATCCCCCATCAGGTGCTGAACGCCAAGCAGCATGAGAAGGAGGCCGCCGTCGTGGCCGTCGCCGGCCGCAAGGGCGCCGTCACCGTGGCCACCAACATGGCCGGCCGTGGTACCGACATCATGCTCGGCGGCAACGTCGAGTTCCTCGCCGACGCCAAGCTGAAGTCCGAAGGCTACTCTCCCGAGGACACCCCGGAGGAGTACGAGAAGCGCTGGCCGGGCACCCTGAACGAGATCAAGGCGCAGGTCAAGGACGAGCATGAGGAAGTCAAGAAGCTCGGCGGCCTGTACGTGCTCGGCACCGAACGCCACGAGTCCCGCCGAATCGACAACCAGCTGCGCGGCCGTTCCGGCCGTCAGGGCGATCCGGGCGAATCCCGCTTCTACCTGTCCCTGGAAGACGATCTGATGCGTCTGTTCAACACCCAGCTTGTGGCTCAGGTCATGGCCAAGGGCATGGAGGAAGGCCAGCCGATCGAATCCAAGTCCGTCACCAAGGGCGTGCGCACCGCGCAGAAGGCCGTGGAATCCCGCAACTACGAGATCCGCAAGAACGTGCTCAAGTACGACGACGTGATGAACAAGCAGCGTACCGTCATCTACTCCGAGCGTCAGGCCGTGCTCAAGGGCGAGGACATCCACGAGGATATCGAGCGCTTCATCGCCGACACCGTGGAGTCCTACATCAAGGGTGCCGAAAAGGGTTCCGACAAGCCGAAGGACTGGGATTGGGAAGGCCTGTTCAAGGCCCTCAACACCGTGGTGCCCACCGATGTGACCGCCGACGAGGCCAAGGAGGCCGCGGGCAATCTCAAGGGCGAAAAGGCCATCGAAGCCGTGCGCGACCTGATCGTCAAGGACGCCAAGGCCAAGTACGACGAGCTGGAGAAGACCATCGGCGAATCCGGTCTGCGTGACCTCGAACGCCGTGTGGTGCTTGCCGTGCTCGACCGCAAGTGGCGTGAGCACCTGTATGAGATGGACTACCTGAAGGACGGCATCGGCCTGCGCGGCATGGGCCAGCGCGACCCGCTGGTGGAATACCAGCGTGAGGGCTTCCAGATGTACAACTCCATGATCGAGGCGATCAAGGAGGAATCCGTTCAGCTGCTCTTCCACATCGACGTCAAGCAGGTCGCCGCCACCCAGGATCCGAACTCCACTGATGACGAGGACGCCGCCGTGGCCGCTGCCGAAGGTGCCACCGGCGTCGCCGAAACCTCTGATGGTTCCGAATCCGCCGCAACCGTTGCCGCCGGCCCTGATGAGGACGGCGAGACCGAGGAGGAGGCTGCCGAAGGCGAGTCCGAAGAGGAATCCGAAGACTCCGCCGAGAAGCAGGCCATCGCTGAGTCCGCCGCCGCATCCGAATCCGGCGAGGCTACGCTTCCCGTGGCCGGTCCGGCTCCGATCAGCCACGCCGAAGGCAAGGTCCCGGTCTCCAAGCGTCCGAAGAGCGACGAGCTGAAGACCCCGTGGGCCGACGGCCGCACCTTCCCAGGCACTGGCAAGAACGCGCCCTGCCCGTGCGGTTCCGGTCGCAAGTACAAGATGTGCCACGGCCAGAACGAGCAGTGAGCTGATTGCCCTGCACGGATGAAACAAGCCCCGCTGGTTCACATGGTGAATCGGTGGGGCTTTCCGTATCCACTCAGCGTGTTCCCGCTATTTCCGTCGTTCATTGAGCAGTTTCAGATTCTCCCGGTAGACCTCGCGCCCTGAATGCGAGATCAGGTTCGAGGTCATGTTCACCATGAGATCGATGGACTCCCGCCTGCCCCGACGGAACCAGTCCTTGAGCATGTTCACGACGCCTCCGGCGATGTAGCCGAACTGGTAGTCGCTGAGCGTCTTCGCCATCGTCGGGTCAACCATCGTCGGGTCAACCATCGTCGGGTCGACCGTCATCCGATAACTCGTCGTCTCGCCAGTGCCGGACGCATCGCCCGTGACGGCCACGCCGTCGGTTCCGATGGAGGCGCCGGCGGGCCCTCCTATTCCCAGAATGATCTGCGGCGCGACCGTCTCGGTGCAGACCTTGGAGATCGCATCGATGATGTCCGCGTACAGATTGCCGCCAGACGGCGTCGACAGCAGCGAGAGGAGCTGCTCCCGCCCGTCCAACGACATGTAGACCTCGCGGATGAACGGACGGTAGTCGCCGTTGCACATCTCCTGAGTGTGCCGGTACGTCATGTCCGTGTACATGTCAATCAGGTCGGTCCGCAGTTGGTCGAACATGTCGTATACATCGTGGTAATGCGCGTAGAACGTGACGCGGTTGACATCGGCCAGTTCCGTCAGTTCGGTGACGGTGATCCTGTTCAAGGGCTTGTCGGCCAGCAGGCGTAGCAGCGCCTCCTGCAGAAGAAGACGCGTACGCCGTGTTCGACGATCCATTTTGACGTCATTTTTAGTGTTCATTGTCGTTTTTCCTACAGGTGTCGGCCATATTCGTAGCATATCCATCGGAAGGCGTCCAAGCTGATGGTTGCAGGGCGATCCGACGTCTCCAATAATGATACCCCGTAAGACAACAGATGTAGTAAAACACACGACTGTAAGGAAACTGTCAGGGGGTATCCGGTGCAACGGATCATCAACGGCTTTCTCAGGCATCGCATCATCGTGGTGATCGTCTTCACGATGCTGACGGTCCTCGGGGCCATCGCCTATCCACAGGTCAAAGTCAACTATTCGTTCGCCGACTACCTGCCGAAGGACGCGCCGTCCGTCATCGCGCTCGACGACATGAAAGCATCCTTCGACGCGGGCGTGCCGAACGCGCGTCTGTACGCCGAGGGCATCAGCGCGGTGCAGGCGGAACGGCTTGCCGATGACCTGGCCGACATCGACGGCGTCGACGAGGTCATGTGGCTCGGCTCGGTCGTCGACACCAAGACGCCGGCGGAGATCCAGGACGCGGATACCGTCTCCTCTTGGAAGACGGACAAGGGGTATCTCTACCAGCTGACCATCGATTCGTCCAAGCTGGTCGACGCTGTGCCCGAGGCCAGGGCCGTGGCCGAACAGGCGTATGCGACGCACGTGACGATGGCCGGCGACGGCGTCACCACGGCCGAGGCGCAGGGTTCCACCGCCACGGAGATCATGCTGATCATGGCCATCGCCGTGGCGATCGTCATCGGCATCCTGCTCATCACCTCGCACTCGTGGTTCGAACCGGTGATCTTCCTCATCGTCATCGGCGTCGCGATCGTGATGAACATGGGGTCGAACATCGTGCTCGGCGAGATCAGTTTCGTTAGCCAGATCTGCGGCGCGATTCTCCAGCTCGCCGTCTCGATGGACTACGCGATCGTACTGCTGCACACCTTCCGCAGAGTGGAGAAGGAGATGCCCGGCGCCACGCCGGTCGAGGCGATGACCGAGACGATGCTCCGTAGTTTTACGGTGATCCTGAGCTCGGCGGCCGTCACCTTCTTCGGATTCCTTTCGTTGACGGTCATGCGATTCGGCATCGGCGTGAACATGGGCATCGTGCTCTCCAAGGGCATCGTGTTCAGCTTCCTGTCGATCATGCTGCTCATGCCCTGCCTGATACTCATGTTCCTCAAGCCGTTGAACGCATTGGAACACCGGTATCTCATGCCCTCGTTCTCCCGGTTCGCGAATGCTGCGATACACATCGCTCTGCCGGCGGCGCTGGCGATCCTCATCGCCGCGGTTCCCGCCTATGTGGCGCAGGAGCGCAACGACTTCATCTACGGCGCAGCCGATTTCGTGCAGCCGGGCAGTCGGCTCAAATCCGACGCAGACCACATCAACGACGCCTTCGGCCGCTCGGAGACGTGGGTCATCATGGTCCCCGAAGGACGATGGGCGGATGAGCAAGCCGTCATCGACGACGTCGAACGGCTTCCTCATGTCACCGACGTCACCTCGTATATCACGATGGCTGGCAGGGCGATGCCGACCGCCATCGTCCCCGGCGATCAGTTGGACCAGCTCATCTCGCATGGATGGTCACGTCTCGTCGTGTCGATGGACGTGCAAACCGAATCGAAGGACGCCTACGCGCTCGTGCCTGAAGTGCGCGACACCGTCGCCCGCCACTACGGCGACGACTACCGGCTGGTCGGCACAACGGTGAGCACCTACGACCTGAGGGACGTGGTGCGCGCCGACAGCGGCAAGGTGCGTCTGTTCTCCATCGGCAGCATCGCACTCGTGCTGCTCATCGTGTTCCGGTCGATCGCGATTCCGGTCGTCGTGTTGCTCGCCATCGAAATCTCGATCTGGCTCAACCTCGCCGTGCCATACGTGACCGGTGACACCCTCAATTACATCGGATACCTCGTCATCGAGGCCGTACAGCTCGGAGCCGCCGTAGACTACGGCATCATCTACACACGCGAATATCTGGACCAACGACGACGGCACGAGCCACGTGAGGCGACTCGCCTGTCCATCCAACATTCCGCGATTACAATCCTCACCTCGGCCACAATCCTCATCAGCGCCGGATTCGCCGTGTGGCGCATCGCATCCAACGGCGTGATCAGCGAGATCGGTCTGCTCGTCTCCCGCGGCGCCCTTGTCTCGATGCTGCTCATGTTCCTGCTGCTGCCATGGCTGTTCCGCGTATCCGACGGGCTGATACGACGCACCTCGATCGGACTGGGCTTCCGCGATGACGCGCGTATGAATGTCAGAAATACAGATGCGCAAACCATTGGCACGCCATCCGACACGCAATCCGATACCCCCAATGACCAACCTGCCACCCACACCACTCATCCCACGAAGGAGATCACACGATGACCATGACCAACACCCATCACGACAACGTGAACGCCAACACCTCAAGCACCATCACCGAGCGTCGACACACGACGGTCAGGAGAATCCTCGCGCCCACCATCGCCGCATTCCTCGCGACCGTGCTCCTCACGGTTCCGGCGCTGTCCCGGGCGAATGCCGCGGACGAGCCCCGAGCATCCGCGCACACCACGGCGGCGGTGACTTCGGCGAACAATGGGGGCAATAGTGGAGAGGGGAGCGGCAAGGACGAGACCGTCTACATCAAGGCCAAGGCCGACGGCGCCGTCTCCGGCATATACGTGGTCAACACCTTCGACGCCGGGCAGCCACGCACCGTCCAGGACCCGGGCTCGTACACCAAAGTCACGAACCTCACCACCGACGCCAAACTCGAGGAGAAGAACGGCACGGTGAACATCACCACCCTCAACGACAAGCCGTTCTACTATCAGGGCGACCTCAAGGCCGACACCGCACTGCCCTGGAACGTCAGCGTCGACTACACGCTGGACGGCAAGGCCGTCGATGCCGAGAAACTGGACGGAGCTGACGGCGAACTCGCCATGACCCTGCGCATCGCGCCCAACGAATCGGCCGACAAGGCGACCCGGGAATTCGCCGACGCCTATGTGATTCAGGCACAGGGCACCTTCCCGCAGGAAGCGTTCGACATCACTGACGCCGGTGACGCTGCCCTCGCCCAGTCCGGTGGCAACACCGTCGTCTCCGGCATGGTCCTGCCCGGAGAAACCGGAACATTCACCATCCGCGGCCAAGCCAAGGACTTCACCAGCTCCGGATGGCAGATCACCGCGATGAGCCTCGACATGGCGCTGGACGTGCGCGATCAGGACACCTCCCAGCTCACCGAGCAGACCGGCAAACTCAGCGACGCCACCGTGCAATTGGCAGACGGCACGACATCCCTCGCCCAAGGCAACCGGGAACTGAGCCGGGGAATCGGTTCGCTCGCCACCGGAACCGCCGAACTCAACCGCGGCGCGCAATCCCTCGCCGGCGGAACGGAAACGCTCGCCCAAGGCGCCGGGACGCTTGCGCAGGGCAACCGGCAGCTGGCCGACGGACTGGCGCAACTGTACGACGCCAGCGGAAGCATGAGCGACGGTGTCAAGGGACTGCCCGAACAGATGACGGCGCTGAGTCAAGGGGTCACCACGCTCAAACAGGGGTCGGACGCCCTGAAGCAAGGGGATGGGCAGTACCGTCAGGCACTCGCCGGCGGTCAGCAGACGATCCTCGCACAGGTCGGCGGTGACATCGATGCGGCCGAGACGGCATCTCGACAGGCGTACGCCCAGGCATTGGCCGCCGTGCAGCAGAATCCCGGCGACACTCAGGCCATCGCGGCGCTCGACAAGGCCGTGACAGCTATGGTGCAGGTGGAGAACGCCAAAGGGCAGTATCAGGCGCTCGGACAGGCGCTTGACGGTTACGCGGGCATCTCCTCCGGCATCGGCCAGCTGCGCGGGGGAGTGGATCAGCTCGACGCGAAGGTGAACGGTTCGTCCAACGGATCGTCGGCGGACTCCGCGGCCATGCAGGCGTCCCTTATGCAACTGGCCGAGGGATTGGCATCGATGCACGCCGCCGTCGGACAGCTCAACACGGGGGCGCAATCCGCTGCCTCCGGTGCCGAGGAGCTGGCGAAGGGCCTGTCATCCGCGCGTGATGGCGCCAACAGCCTCGCCACCGGAGCCGCTGCGGCGGACTCTGGCGCGCACAGCCTCGCTTCGGGCGCGGCCTCGGCTGCAGAAGGCGCCGGTCAGCTTGATGACGGCGCCCGAAAGCTCGCCGACTCCGTCAAGGGCATGGACGACAAGGTGCTCGACGAACTGCAGAAGACCATCGACGAGAAACTCGGCAAGGGCTTCAAAGTGCATTCGTTCGTCGCCCCCGCCAACACCGCCGTAGACCGCGTCCAGTTCACCTACGTCCTGCCCGGCATCGGGCAGTGAGCGACGGGTCGGCTCCCCGCATCGAGCGGGGAGCCTTTCGCGTTCTGCAATATGAAAGAACCGGACGGAGACGCAATATACGGCCATTACAATGGGCCGCGTCACTGATTATCGGGCGCGAGTGCGCCAAGGAGGAACAATGGCCGAGATCACATGGAAGTCGATTCTCACCAAGCTGGTCGGGGGAGACCACCTGAGCGCCGAGGAATCCGAATGGTTCGTCGATGATCTGATGAAGGGCAACGCCAATCCCGCCGCCGTGGGTGCCACGCTCGCCCTCCAGCAGCAGCTGGGGCTGACTGCCGAGGAGGTGTCCGGCGCGGCCAAGGCCATGGTGTCGCACGCCGTGCCACTCAACGTCTCCGGTGAGACCACCGACATCGTGGGCACCGGTGGTGACGGCTTCGCCACGGTGAACCTGTCCACCATGGGCTCGGTGGCCGCCGCGGCCGCGGGCGTGAAGATCGTCAAGCATGGCAATCGCGCCGCCTCCTCGAAGTGCGGTGCCGCCGATGTACTCGAAGCGCTCGGTCTCCCGCTGGACCTGAAGCCCGAGGCGGTTGGCGAGGTCGGAGACGAGGTGGGCATCACCTTCGCGTTCGCCCGCACCTTCCACCCGGCCATGCGCTTCGTAGGCCCGATTCGCGCCGCGCTCGGCATTCCGTGCGTGTTCAACGTGCTGGGCCCGCTGACCAACCCGGCCAAGCCCGCCCATGTGGCCATCGGCTGCGCCAAGCGCGAGATGAGCCCGATTATGGCCGCCGTCTACGCCGCCAACGGCCAGTCCGGCATGGTCTACACCTCGCATGAGGGCATGGACGAGCTCGCCCCCACCGGCCCGGTCTCCGTGTGGGAGATCCGCGACGGCAAGGTGACCGAGACCGAATTCGACCCGACCGTGGAGCTCGGCCTCGCCAAGATCGACGTCGCCGATCTCAAGGGCGGCGAGCCCGAGGCCAACGCTGCCGCCTTCCGCGATTTCGTGGCCGGCAAGGACATCCCGGCCCGCACCACCGCACTGCTCAATGCCGCATCCGCCATCGTTGCCGACGGTCATCTGGTGGGCGATGGCACGCTGGGCGAACGCTTCCGCGAAGCTTACAAGCTCGCCGAGGACGCCGTGGACTCCGGCAAGGCCCAGGCCCTGCTCGACAAGTGGGTGGCCACTGCCAAGTCCAAGGCGTGACACGCTGACGCGCAGGCTTGGCGATTACCGCAGCAATCGTCCATACCGAAACTGGGGGGGGCAACGAGCTAATTCGTTGCCCCCCAGCTGTTTACCGGGCAGATGATAGTCATCCTCGATGCGGCGTCATCCTGTCCAGTCAGGTGCACTCAGACCCGTGCTCCATCATCGAAATACCCGCCTTTATCTCCGGGACGGTTCTTACGATTGAGAATCTTGACGATGAGACCACCCAACCCCAGTATGGTGCACAGGCCGAACGCAATATTCAACAGTGCGCTGATCAACGGGATGCTGTACAAAGCCGGCACCAGGATCATCGTCAGCATGCCGACCAGGCCAATCACCAGCAACGCGACAAGCAACACCGTCGAAGCGTGCAACGGCCCGAGCTCCGGGTTCGGGGGAGTGAAGCCGCCGTCATCGTACCGGTCCATCACATCATCCGTGTCCAGCCAGCTGGAACCGGTGAAATCGCGGGGGCCGGCACCCGGGGACTCGCGCCTTCTCTGACCTCCACGCATACGCTCATGGAAAGGCCTCACGCCATCGGTGAACGCTGCCGCATCGAGATCGTCCACGGACAGCAATGCCTCCTTTTCGCGGCGTTTGGCCTGCCTCTCGAACTTCCGCGCCTGGCGCGATGAGGCGACATCATCGAGGTCGGCCTTATGCTCGGCCTCGAATGCAGCCCAGGCCTCATCCAGATTGCCGAGGCCATGCTGCCCGGATGGAGCGGCATCACGGGAGTAGCCGGCTGCGTTGGCGCCGGTGCCGACGTCGTTGCTCGTGTCATCCCCGTGTCCAGGCACGACATGGTGCTGCCCGTCGTCCGGCGTGGATGTTGGGTGCTCTCCGTCGCCATTGCTATTGTGGTTATCAGTCATAACTATCACTCTAATCAGGCGGTCGGCCAATGGCCGGCGTCCGTGTGAAGGGGGGAATGCCACGTGCTCTACTGGTTCTTCGTCAAGGTCTTTGGTCCCATCGCCCGTCACCATCTCGGTCCTACTGTTTCCGGCCTGAACAATGTGCCGCGTACCGGCGGCGCCATCATTGCAGCCAACCATCTGGCGGTGATCGACGATGCGCTCATCCCGATCACCTGCCCGCGCATGGTGCATTTCATGGGCAAGGCCGAGTATTTCGAGGGCAAGGGCATCAAGGGCAAGTTCAAAAAGTGGTGGTTCACGTCAGTGGGTGTGTTCCCGGTGGACCGTTCCGGCGGCAACAAGTCGCTTGGTGCGCTTGAGCACGCGCGAGAGATCATCGAGGACGGTCACCTGTTCGGCATCCACATCGAGGGCACGCGCAGCCCCGACGGCCGCATGTATAAAGGACACACCGGCGTCGCCCGACTGGCATTGGAGACCGGATGCCCGATTGTACCGGTGGCATTGATCGGTTCGGACAAGCTGCAGCCGATTGGCACCACGATTCCGAAGAAGGGCAAGACGCAGGTCAAGTACGGCAAGCCGATCGAGGTTTCCAGGAAGGCCGCCGATGAGATCACCCACGCCGAATTGCGCGAACTGACCGACCGCGTTTCCGCGGCGATCCGCGAGATGAGCGGTCAGGAATACGTTGACGAATACGCGCAGAAGGTCAAAGCCGAGCTGAAGGCCGCTAAGGAGGCGCAGAAGGCTGGCGAAGGCGTTCGCAAAGCCACGAACCTCACACCACGGTCAGCGTGATGACGGTCGGCTTGCCGTTCTCGTCGCGAAGGCGCACGGTTTCGCCGGCCTTGGGGCTCTGGATGCGGACCTCATGCGTCAGATCGCCCAAGGGGGCGGACTTCTTCACGGTGAAGCCGAGCTTCTCCAGCTGCTTGGCCGCCTCATCGTAGGTCATGCCGACCACGTTCGGCAGCACGGTGGTTTCCGGACCTTTGGAAACCACCACGTCCACGCTATCGCCCCACTTGAGCTGGGTTCCGGGTTTGACCGAGGTCGAGATAACCGTGCCTGCCGCGATCTTGTCATCGTACTGCTCGGTGATGTTCGCAGTGAGCTTGAGTTCAGCGAAGGACGCCGTCATATCATCCTTGGTTTTGCCTACTACATCCGGCATGCTGACCGGCATCGGTCCCTTGCTCAGGGTAATGGTCACTGTGGCATCATGCTTCATCGTGGTGCCCGGGTCGGGGGAGATGCTCAATGCGGCACCTTCAGGGACATCCATCGAATACTGGTCGCCGGATTCATCGTGGACGATATTGCTGAAACCGGCACTCTGCAGAGCGGCGATCGGATCCTTGCCATGGGACGATGAGGGGTCCATGATATCGTCCGGAATGGTGATCATGCGTGGGCCCTTCGAGATGACGATCTCAAGCTTCTGCCCATTTCGCTTCGACACATGGCTGTTGACGAACGCCTCCGCATTGTCCACTGACGCGGAAATGATCTTGCCTTTGTCTATGGAATCGCTGTACTCCTGCGACGTCTCATAGGGAATGCCCGCCGATTTGAGCAGGTCCTCATAGGCCGACCACTCGGTGCCCGACAGTGAACACTGCGTGTCCGCTTCGGCACAGGAGGCATCTTGAGGCTGGGGCACGCTCCAATAGCTGCCAGGGCCTGCAAAGGTCCACCATGAGGCGCCTCCGCCGATGCCAGCGAGTATCAGTGCCGTCACTAGGATGACGATGAGAATGACCTTGCGCCTCGATGATTTCTTCTTAGGGGAGTCGGCAGGGGAGACCAGAGTGCCTGATGCCGGATTGTCTGGCGACGTACTGCCGGCATTGCCGTTGCCAGAGGAGGGAGAATCGGTGCCATTGCCGGTACTCAATGCCTGTGTCGGTTCCGTTGTGGTCCCGGTCTGCGCCATGATGGCGGTACGGCCCGGATCAGGTGTCAATGCAGTCGTCGGCACTGCAGTCGTAGGTGCCGGATTTGTTGTCTGTACCGCAGTCGGCTGCGCTGTACGTGTTTGCGCCGGATTCGTTGACTGTGCCACCGGTGGTGCGGGCGGAGCCGGCTGCATGGCAGTCAGTCTTTCCGCGTTCTCGCCTATGGCACCCACCAATGCGGGAAGAGTGGCATCGGCGCGTTCCGCATGGGGCGACTCCGTCTGCAGGCGGTACTGCCATGCCTCCATCGGCAGTTTGGCCGCCAACTGGCGCAGTTCGGAAGCGGCCTCCAAACCATTCTTGGGCCGCGCTTCGACTGCGCGCGCAGTCAGATGAGAGATGAACGCCGCCACAGAGGGGTCGATGCCGGGGCAGACGGTGGCGATGGACGGCACGTCCTCATGCACATGTTTGAAGACCAGCGTCACCGGGTTGTCGGAATCGAACGGTACTTTGCCTGCCAGCATCTCCCATGCCATGATGCCCACGGAATACAGGTCGCCCTGTGGTGTGGCCTGATTGGCTTCGATCATTTCCGGGGCAAGATAGGCTGCCGTGCCGAGCAGCATGCCGGTGGAACTCAACGTGGCCTGGCTGGCTGCCTTGGCGAGACCGAAATCGGTGATCTGCACATGGCCGCGGTCGTTGAGGAGAATGTTCTCCGGCTTGATGTCTCGATGCACCACTCCGGCGCGATGCGCGGAGGCCAGTCCATCCAATGTCTCGGCGACGATGCGCAACGTCTCACGGACGGAGAATGTGCCCTGAACGTTCATTTCATGACGCAGATTGATGCCATGGACGTATTCCATGACCAGAAAATCCAGGCCGTTGAATTCGCCGGTGTCGTATACCTGCACGATGTGTGGATTGGCGATGGCCGCGGCGGAATTGGCCTCGCGTCGGAAACGCTCCACGAATTGCGCGCGATGCGGACCCTTGGCGAGCTGCGTATGCATCACCTTGATGGCCACGGTACGGCCCAGACGCTCATCGACCGCCTCGTATACGGTGGCCATACCGCCTTCGGCGATATTGCGCACGATGCGGTAGCGTCCCTCAATCATTGGCGTGGGCTCGTTCTCACTCATTGATCCGTACGGTTCCTTTGACTACAGCTGAACATGGCTCAGTCTACCTTGTCCGGGCTACGCATCAGGCCGGTCTGCGCCTGATCGCGCCACGGATTGGTCTTGATTTGGATTGGTTGCGGTATGGATTGGTTTCGTTGTGATGTGATCGCTGCGATAACTGCCTTGCCCCGGATTTGCCGGCGGTGGCCAGCGGCGCCTCACCTGAGGTCTGAGGGGATGAACCGTGCGCATGCCTCGATGAGGCGGCGCCGACCATCCTCGCTGAGATGCCATTGTTCTATGGCCTGCCTCGATTGCGACCACAATATGCTGATGCGGGCACGGGATTGGTCGATCGCACCTGTGCGTTCGAAGAGCGTGATGACGCGGCCTACTTGGGTCTCATCACGATGCTCGGCCTCGAACATGGCGCGCAGCTCGTCCCGGTCCGATACGTTGGCGGCGTTGAGGGCATCGGCCAGCAGCACGGTCCGCTTCCCCTCGCGGATGTCGCCGCCTACCGGCTTGCCGGTATTGCGGCTGGACCCGATGACATCCAGAAGGTCGTCCGCAAGTTGGAACGCCAGACCCAGCGGCTCCCCGACGGCCAATGCCTCACGCCGGGCGTCCTGCGGGTCGACACCGGCTGCCAACAGCGCGAACAGCAGTGGCGCGATGGTGGTGTAACTCGCCGTCTTCCATCGGAACACGTTCAACGATGCCTGAACCAATGCCTGCGGATTGCTGAGCGGAGTCATTTCGACGCCCAGATCAAGGACCTGTCCTATCTCCACCTCGCGTTGCATCGTGAGAAACGATTCGATGATGGCGTCGCTGTTGCTGAGCTGCTTGGCAGCACGGCGCGCGATTTCGATGCATTCGGTGGCGAGGATGTCTCCTAGCATCAATCCGAGACCGCGTCCTATGGATGCGTTGTGCACGGCGTATTCCAGCGCGCGATGGGCTGAAGGCTTGCCACGGCGCAAATCGGATTCGTCGATGATGTCGTCATGTACCAGCGCGGCGGTCTGGAACACTTCGATGGCGCAGGCCAGATCGATCATCGCGTTTCGCGAGGAGTTCACGTGATGCTGCTCGGTAAGCACGTCGAAGGCATCGAGACTGAGCAAGGCGCGGAGGCGTTTCCCGCCCTGGCTTGAGGTGACGGCCTGCTGAATCACATCGTCCATCACCGGCCGCAGGGCCGCAGCCACCTCACCAGTGTCGGGGGCGTCGGTCAGGTCGCGGACCAGCGTGCCGATGCGTGGTTCGATGATGGACAGGTCTTTCGCGGTTGTGCACATGCCTTATAACTTATCCACAGGTTGTGATGAATACAAGAACGTTGGAAACACTGGGTTGTGAAGCTGGAACCACAATGGTCGATCATCGTTGGTATCACGGCGGGTTCATTGCATAGTGGATGTACGCCCGTCAACGGTGACGGGCTGATGCGACCGACGCGGATGGCGTGGGGCATCGACTGGGAAAGGCAGGAATCATGGTGATGAACGACAACGACGCGCGAACCGATGGTGGCGGTGCCGTCGACGGATTCGAAACGACCAGAGTGAGTGCAGGCAAACCCGGATGCGGTGCACGGCATGACGGTGCGGGACGGTCCGGCAGACGCCGTGCCAAGAACGGCAACGGGCCGGGGCGCCATCGCAAAGGCGAATCGCGCGGCACCGCATCACGCAATGACCGTAACGATGAAGCGCGGCGCTCGCGAAGGCAAACGCCTCCTGCGCATGGCAGTCACGAATTCAATGGTTTCGATGCAGACGACCTGAAGATGATGTCGGATGCATTCCATGCCGATCGTCGCGCACGCGGCCCCCAGCAGGCCGACGCCGACTGGGTGTCCGAACCGTTGGATGAGTGGCTGGCCTCGCTCGAAGACGGCACGGCCAGCTTGGACGATGACACCATGGCGGCGTTCGCCGTGGGCATGAATGAGACGTTGTCGATACGCGACGCGCTCATTTTGTCGCTCATCGTCGATCAGAACAGATGCCCGAAATCACAGCTTATGGAATTTGCGGCGAAGCCCCACAGCGAGCACGCCCGTCGCCGGAT
Source organism: Bifidobacterium sp. UTCIF-1 (assembly GCF_006408915.1). Lineage (NCBI taxonomy): Bacteria > Bacillati > Actinomycetota > Actinomycetes > Bifidobacteriales > Bifidobacteriaceae > Bifidobacterium > Bifidobacterium sp. UTCIF-1. The sequence continues at coordinate 46,249 of NZ_JFAG01000010.1, read as the reverse complement.
GGGCACGCTGCTCACGGCGGCCTTTGAAGATGAAGGGCTGGTCCCGGACGAGGAACGATGCCGGACCGGTATTACCATGCTGCTTGACATCGCCTGTGCATCCCCGGTGCCGTATTGCATACAGCCGTTGGCTGTAGCGGCCTATGCGCTATGGTGGCTTGGGGATTCGAGCGCGGCGGCACTCGCCTTGCAATGCCTCGTGCTTGATGAGGACTGCTCGTTGGCGGCGATGGTGTTTTCCGCTTCCGACCGTGGCGTTTTCCCGGCATGGTGTGCTTGTGAGAACAAGGAATCGGCCATGTGACGGGGATTGCATCTGAAAGAGGTGACTTGCGTGCGGTTGGGGTCTGTGCGTCCTCATCGTGTCGCCGTCGGTGATGTCGTGCCGTTTTTCGCTGTGCGGGAATAATCGTCCGTAGAAGGTGATTAACTCTCATAGTTGAAGATTTGCCCTTGCCAGAAGTGGGCCCATGTGGTATGGGTGCTTCCGGCAAGAGATCAGAAGGAGCAGTTTTGGCCACGAAGGAAACGACGGCAACCAAGCACGCGGAAGACTCCGGCGAGGAGACCGAGACCAAGAAGAAGGCCAGCTCTACGACCACCGCACGCAAGACCTCCACTCGCAAGCCTCGCGCGACGAAGTCTGCCAAGGTCGCAGCAGAGGACAGCGGAGAAAAGACGGCCAGGAAGACGACTCGTCGTGCCGCCTCCAAGAAGTCCTCTGCGAAACCGGCCGATGATGAGGATCTCATCAAAGACGAGGACGACCAGGACGACGAACTCGGTGACGACGTGGTCGGTGACGACGACCTGGACGTCGACGACCTGGACGAGGACATCGACGACGTTGACGCCGACGATGTTGAAGACGATGACGATGATTCCGACGAGGATGAGATCGACGCCGACGACGTGGATGACGACGAGGACAACAAGCCCAAGGCCCCCGAAAAGCCGAAGGAAAAAGGTGCCTATGTGGTCTCCGACACGGATGACGACGATGAGAACGTCATTCCCGCCGGCAATCCGAAGCGCAGGGTCATCGCCGCAGGCGCCACTGCCGACCCGGTCAAGGACTATCTCAAGCAGATCGGCCGTGTGAGCCTGCTGAACGCCGAACAGGAAGTCGACCTGTCCGAACGCATCGAGGCCGGCCTGTACGCGCAGCATCTGCTGGACACCCAGTCGGAAGGCATGGAGTTCAAGCGCAAGCGCGAGCTCAAGTGGGCCGCCGCCGACGGCAAGAAGGCCAAGGACCACCTGTTGGAGGCCAACCTGCGCTTGGTGGTGTCCCTCGCCAAGCGATACACGGGCCGCGGCATGCTGTTCCTTGATCTGATCCAGGAAGGCAATCTGGGTCTTATCCGTGCCGTCGAGAAGTTCGACTGGAAGAAGGGCTTCAAGTTCTCCACCTACGCCACATGGTGGATTCGCCAGGCCATCACCCGCGCCATGGCCGATCAGGCCCGCACCATCCGTGTGCCCGTGCACATGGTGGAAGTCATCAACAAGCTCTCCCGCGTGCAGCGTCAGATGCTGCAGGATCTGGGTCGTGAGCCCACGCCGGACGAGCTGGCTCGCGAGCTGGACATGCCTGTCGAGAAGGTGCAGGAAGTGCAGAAGTACGGTCGTGAGCCGATTTCGCTGCACACGCCGCTCGGCGAGGACGGTGATTCCGAGTTTGGTGACCTCATCGAGGACACCGACGCCATCGCACCGTCCGACGCCGTCGCCTTCTCCCTGCTGCAGGAGCAGTTCAAGCAGGTGCTGGAGACGCTGTCCCCACGTGAGGCCGGCGTGATCAAGATGCGCTACGGTCTGGAAGATGGCCAGCCGAAGACCTTGGATGATATCGGTCGCGTGTATGGTGTAACCCGTGAACGCATCCGCCAGATCGAGTCCAAGACCATGTCCAAGCTGCGTCACCCCTCCCGTTCGCAGACCTTGCGCGACTTCCTGGACCAGTGATCGCGCCGCTCGGCAGCGCGATCACGCGAGGAGCTGGACAGTCCAGTGAACTGTCCAGCGACGGAGCCATCCGTTGAGTAGTCGCTGAGCAGACGGTCGGACGCGGACTCATCCGTTTCGTTTTCCCCGGTTCGCCGGGAAAGCAGGATGCCTGTTATAGAAGAAAAGGACTATGCCCAAAGAAGAATACGGCGCGAAGGATCTAGCCGTTCTCGAAGGCCTGGATGCGGTTCGCAAGCGTCCGGGCATGTACATCGGCACCACGGACTCACAGGGTCTGATGCATTGCCTGTGGGAGATCATCGATAATTCCGTTGATGAGGCACTTGCAGGCTTCTGCACGGATATCGTGGTGACCCTGCATACCGATGGTTCGGTGGAGGTCGCGGACAACGGGCGCGGCATTCCGGTGGACAAGGAACCGAAAACCGGCTTGTCGGGCGTGGAAGTGGTAATGACCAAGCTGCACGCAGGCGCCAAGTTCGGCAACTCCTCATATAACGCGGTAGGCGGTCTGCATGGCGTGGGCTCTTCCGTGGTGAATGCGTTGAGCTCCCGTCTCGATGTGGAAGTGGATCGTGACGGCAAGACCCACCATATGTCCTTCCATCAGGGGCATCCAGGCGTCTATACGGATGCCGACCCCGCCAAGCCCTCGCCGGATTCCCCGTTCAAGCGCACGCGCAAAAACCGTCCTACCGAATTGGACATCATCGGCACGGTGAGCCCGAAAACCACCGGTACTCGCATCCGGTATTGGGTCGATTCGGAGATCTTCAACAAAACCGCCGAGTTCTCCTATGAGCAGCTTGTCGATCGCGTGCGTCAGACCAGTTTCTTGGTCCCCGGTCTCAAGATCACCATCGTCGATGAGAACGTGCCGGAGTCGGCGACCGTGACCACAGATCGGTCGGATGCCACGGAGTCCGGCGATTCGGCATCGGCGACCGAGATTGACGGTCAGGACGCGGGCATCGACGGTTCCACAGATGCCGGCGAACGAGATGAGGATTTTTCCTTCGGCGCATCCGACGAGATGGCCGACGGTGCATTCGGCGAGCAGCCGGCCCACCCGCGCGTCGTGGAGTTCCGCCATACCGGCGGTGTTAAGGATTTCGTGGATTTCCTCTCCAAAGGCGAACCGGTATCCGATATCTGGCGCATCCAGGGCGAAGGCACCTACAAGGAGGAGACACAGGCCGTAGGCGAAGGCGGCGAGCTGCATGCCCAGGAGATTGAACGCACCTGTGGTATCGATATCGCCCTGCGCTGGGTGAACGGTTATGACACCACGATCATGAGCTTCGTCAACATCGTGGAGACGCCGGGCGGCGGCACCCACGTGGATGGGTTCATGAACGGCATCACCAAGCAGATTCGCAAGGCCGTGGAGGACAACGCCCGCAAGCTCAAGGTGAATCTCAAGGATTCAGCCATGAAGGTGGAGCGCGACGACATCCAGGCCGGGCTCGTGGCTGTGGTCACCGCCCGTGTCGCCGAGCCGCAGTTCCAAGGCCAGACCAAGGACGTGCTCGGTACCGCCCAGGTCAAGCCGATAGTCACGCGGCTCACCGACCAGCAGTTCGGTGAGATGATCACCGGCGCCAAGCGCGGATTCAAGGACCAGTCGGCCCGTGTGCTTGAGAAGATCGTCGGCGAGATGCATGCACGCATCCAGTCGCGCAAGGCCAAGGAGGTGACCCGCCGCAAGAACGCGCTCGAATCCGCGTCCATGCCGGCCAAACTCTCCGATTGCCAGCCCGGCAACGATGACGTGGCCGAATTGTTCATCGTGGAGGGCGACTCGGCACTCGGCACGGCCAAGGCCGCGCGCAATGCCGGATTCCAGGCGTTGCTGCCTATTCGAGGCAAGATCCTGAACGTGCAGAAGGCCTCGATCACGCAGATGCTGTCCAATAAGGAATGCGCGGCCATCATCCAGGTGGTCGGAGCTGGTTCCGGCCAGAGTTTCGACATCGACCAGTCTCGATATCACAAGATCATCATGATGACCGATGCCGATGTGGACGGCGCGCATATCCGCATCCTGCTGCTGACCTTGTTCTATCGGTACATGCGGCCGCTCATTGAGCATGGCTATGTGTACGCCGCGGTGCCGCCGCTGCATCGCATCGCATTGACCGGCTCGCGTAAGGGTGAGTACCTGTACACGTATTCGGACGATGAGCTGGCGAACAAACTCGCCGAATTGGATGCCAAGCATATCGGCTATGCCGATGACATCCAGCGCTACAAGGGTCTGGGCGAGATGGATGCCGACCAGCTGGCGGACACCACCATGGATCCGCGCACGCGCATGCTCCGCCGCATCCGCATGGAGGACGCCGCTCAGGCGTCGGAGATCTTCAGCTTGCTCATGGGCGATGACGTGCCGCCGCGCAAGCAGTTCATCGTCGACAATGCCGACGACTTCGACCGCTCCAAGATTGATACGTGACGGATTGTCACATGCCGGATTGTCACATGCCGGATTGCCATGTGCCGCATCGGCGGCTCCGGCGTTCCGGCTGATGACCGGTGGCCGGTGGCGCCGACATGCGGGTTTCGACCGTGTGCCGGCGCCACGTCGTTATCAGCCGCAGGTCAAGTCCTGCTTGGGCGCCTCGCAGGCGCTGCTGCCGGGTTGGGGCGCTCATACCCCCAGTGTAGCGTTCCACGACATGATTACCCAGTCCGGATCGCTCAACCCCAGCGCCACCCACCAGACGAGGACCAGGATGAATCCGATGGTGATCAGCGGCAGGCGTTCACGGAAAAGACGGACCAGCGCCAGCAGCAGGATCACCGCGAGCAACGCGATGAACGTCAGCGACAGCCACCTGAGCCAGGTCATGCCATAGGCGGCGATGTATAGGCCCAGACGGGTGGCCGAGGAGGCAAGCATCACACCGGTCGCCGTGATGAGGCCGATTTCGAGGCCGATCATCGTCCTGGTGCGTGGTACGAACGTCATCACGACGCCGTAGCCCGCCAGATTGAGCGCGGTCACGAACAGCAGCTGGAAGAAGCCCTGACGCGCGTATTCCGCGTACGTGTAGCCGGCAGGCAGACCAGCGCCGGCGAACAGGAACGTGAACTGGATGATGCAGAACACGGCGTACAACGCCAGCACGAGTCCGAGCACCACCGCGGCGATGGTCGGGTCGAACGGGCGGCGTCGCTCGGCCTGCCGCAGGCCGCCGAGTTCCGGTTCCGTGGTCCGGGTCTCTACGCTCGCCAGCAATGAGAACAGGAACGGCGCGGGAATGACGACCACGGCGGCATGGAAGAGGAACCGCGTGAGATCGATATGGTCGACCATGTGGGTCACGCCGTAGGCGAACACCTCGTCCGCCTGCATGAGCAGCGGGATTAGCAGACAGAGAATCGGCAGGCTGATGAGCAGCGCGATGCCGATTTTGCGCAGTGTGGTCTCCGGCGATCGTGACGTGACATCATTGCCATCCGGATGCGTCGCCGTATCGACGAGCCGTGCGAGCGTGTCGATGAGCAGCGGCCAGCGCGAGAATGGGCTGACCGTCCATCCAAGGAACCAGTCCGCGATCAGCGTGGCCGGACGGCGGATGTCGAAGGTGGCGCTCGACAGCTGCAGGAGCAGCATGAGCAACGCCGGCAGGGCAAGGTAGCCGGTGATCAGCGAGTACCAGAAGTTCGGCGTCGGGCCGGAGGCGTTGCGCCAATCGGCCGCCAGCGAGGTGTCGTTGACGATCAGCCATGACGCGCAGAACACGGCGACGGCACCGACGATCCACCACATCGGCGTGCGGCAGGCCCTTGTGACGAACAGCAGGACGCCGATTGCGAGTATGACAAGACAGAACACGCCCCAGGGAAGCCAGCTGGCAGTGTAGGTGCCACTCGCGAATGAAGGAGGGTCGATGATGAGCCGGTCGAAGGCGAACGGGATGACAAGCGCCGCGGCGATCAGGGTGATGCGACGGCGCATTGAAAGCGTCGGCGTGGCGGATGATGATGCGTTCGGGAGCGGTGACTCTGCGGGTGGTGTGTCCGCAGACTGCGCGGTTGCGGATGGGGTGGACGCGAGCGAAGCGGTTGCGGATGCCGTTGCTATAGGCGATGCGGAGGTGCCCGTTTCGGGGACCGTGCCGTCCGGATGATGCGTGAGATTGGTGCTCATGCCTGCATCGTATGATATCGATATTCGATATATGTCTATCGTAAATCGATTCTTCACAGTTGTTTCATATCGAATTTCGATATACAGCGAGGCTGTGTTGGTGGCGTTGCGCTGCGGCGGGGTGCATGACTGCCATGGGTGACGCCTCGGTGTGGGCGATAAATGTGTACGTTCGTCCGCGTGTTGCTTGGTGACCGTTTGGTAACCTTATGACATCGTTATCACAATGTTGTCTTCGATGCTGAAAGGTGTGTGTATGGCCAGCCTGCTGCTTGCTGTGATATACGTGGCGTTCATCAGCTTGGGATTGCCGGACTCGCTGCTGGGGGCGGTGTGGCCCACGATGAGCCAGGACCTTGCGGTGCCGGTTTCGTGGGCTGGCGGCATATCTGCAGTCATCTCGTTGTTCACTATCGTCTCCGCGCTGCTCTCCGACCGTATGACATTGCGTCTTGGCGCAGGGCGCGTCACTGCCATCTCGGTGGCTCTGACGGCCATAGCGCTGGCCGGCTTCTCCGTGGCGCCGAACTACTGGGTGCTGCTGCTCATCGCCGTTCCATACGGTCTGGGTGCCGGCGGTGTGGACGCTGCGCTCAACAACTACGTCGCCATCCACTACGAGAGCCGCCATATGAGCTGGCTGCACTGCATGTGGGGCGTCGGCGCCTCGATTGGCCCGTACATCATGGGATATGCGCTGTCCAACGGACAGGGCTGGCCGTGGGGATACCGGTACATCGCCATCCTGCAGGTCGCGCTCACGCTGATTCTGGTGCTGAGTCTGCCGCTGTGGAAGTCACGCGGTCGTGCGGCGGCCGAGGCGAACGGCGTCGACAGCGCTGCCGGTGAGGGCGTCGGGGCCGACGCGGCTTCGTCCGCCGGCACGGAACGCAAGCCGCTTGGCGTGGCCGGTGTGCTGGCGATCCGTGGCGCGAGGGAAATCCTCATCATGTTCTTCTGCTACTGCGCCATCGAAAGCACCGCCGGCCTGTGGGCCTCCAGCTACATGGTGATGCACGCCGGCGTGGACAAGGTCACGGCGGCCAGCTGGGCCAGCCTGTTCTACGTGGGCATCACCGTGGGACGTGCACTGTCCGGCTTCTTGACCATGAGGTTCCGCGACCCGGTGATGATTCGCATCGGTCAGGTGCTGGTGCTGCTCGGTGTGGTCACGATGTTCCTTCCGTTGCCACATCATCTGGGTATCGTGGCCGGATTGATCGTCGTGGGTCTCGGTTGCGCGCCGATCTATCCGTGCGTCATCCACTCGACGCCCGCATACTTCGGTGAGGAGAATTCGCAGGCGATCGTGGGTGTGCAAATGGCGTGCGCCTACACCGGCACGCTGCTCATGCCGCCGTTGTTCGGCATCATTGCACAGTACGTGACCATCAGCTTGTATCCGTGGTATCTGCTGCTGTTCCTGGTGCTCATGGTCGCCATGCACGAGCGTCTGCGCAAGCTGCGCGGCTGATTATCCTCCCCGTCGTCAGCGGGGCTACTATGCTGGGCAAGCATGAGTAGTGAAGAACATGAGCAGATGCCCGAGCCGGTACGCGATCGTCTGGAAGCCTTGGGCAAGGCGCAGGGTGCTGTCATTGTGGTCGGTTCGATGAACGCGGACTACACGGTCAGCACCAAACGGCTCCCCAAGCCGGGGGAGACCGTCAACGGTGGTGCCATGAAAGTGCTACCCGGCGGCAAAGGGGCAAATCAGGCTGCCGCCGCAGCAAGACTTGGCGCCAACGTGCAATTGCTGGGTGCTGTCGGGGAGGACGACAACGCGAACTTCCTCTTGAGCAAACTGGATGAGGCTGGTGTGGACACCGCGGACATCCTGCACGTGGAAGGCCCGAGTGGCACCACGCTGATCACCGTGAGCGCCGAGGGCGAGAACACCATCGTCTATTCCCCGGGATCCAATGCGAAGGTCAGTGCCGGATATGTGCAATCCCATCGTGACACCATCGCGTCCTGCGCCGTGCTTGGTCTATGTCTGGAAAGTCCGATCGCCACGGTGATCGCGGCGGCGCAGACCGCGCATGACGCCGGCGTGACCGTGCTGCTCAACGATTCCCCGTTCATGGACGAACTGCCGCACGAGCTGGTGGAGGCCACGGACATCCTGCTGGTCAATCAGCATGAGGTGGCGCAGTTGCTGGGTCTGCCCGACACCGATTCCGTGGACTATGACTGGTATGAGGTGACCTCCCGGTTCGTCGACTATGGCTTCGGCAGAGCCATCGTGACGCTTGGGGCTTCGGGCTCAATCGTCATTGAGGATGGTCGTTGGCATCGTGTCTCCGCCGCACAGGTGGATGCGGTGGACACCACGGGATGCGGTGATTCCTTCATGGGGACCGTGCTCGCAGGTCTGGCGGCCGGATTCACGTTGCTGCAATCCGCCCAGATCGGATCCTATGTCTCCGCATACGCTGCGACCAAGCTCGGCGCGCAAAGCGCCTATGGAACTGCCGAAGAGGTCATCGCCTACTTCAGCTGACCAGTATCGGTCTATGAGCGGGGCAAAACCTCGCATCGCTGTGCGATATGGTCCATTGGCTGTTTGTCAGTGGACCATATCGCATAATGGTTCGAGGTTGTGCTTCGGCGAGTGGGCCTGTAGGGGCCGTATGGTCGGATGACCCGAGGTTGTGCTTTGCTGAGAGGTTGTGGGCAGGGCGAGTGCTCTGGTGAACCGAGGTTGTGCTTCGCTGAGAGGCTGTCGACGGGGCGGATGTCCTGGTTGTCCGAGGTTTTGCTTCGGTAGGAGGCTATAGGCGGGCTGAAAGTCCAGATGGCTCGAGGTTTTGCCCCGTTGGGCGAGAATGCTGCCGCCGCCGGTTCATGAGTGACGCGCAGTTTGTTCGCATAGCACGTTACAATCGAACATATGTACGAAAGTCTGAGTCTGTTCGCCGAGCCAACTCGGTCATGGTTCATGCATGCATTCGGGAAGCCCACCGAAGCGCAGAATCAGGCGTGGCCGGCCATCGCCTCTGGCGAACATGTACTGGTGATTGCACCCACCGGCTCAGGCAAGACGCTCGCCGCGTTCCTCTCCGCCATCGATCGATTGCTGCAGCCGGGAAATAAACGGACGCGTTCGAAGCGCACAGGTGTACGCGTTCTCTACATTTCACCGCTCAAGGCGCTTGCGGTGGATGTGGCCAAAAACCTCGAACAGCCCCTCGACGGCATCGCCGCGCAATGCGAAGCACAGGGGCTGCATGCGCCGAACATCACCGTCGCCACCCGATCGGGGGATACCACTGCCCAAGAGAGACGCCATATCGCCTCCCACCCACCGGAAATCCTGGTCACGACTCCGGAATCCTTGTATCTGCTGCTCACCTCCAAGACCAGACGGATCCTGTCCACTGTGGAGACGGTGATCATCGATGAGATCCACGCGGTGGCGGGCACCAAGCGCGGCGCCCATCTGGCGTTGAGCCTGGAACGGCTGGAACGACTGGTCTCCGAATCGCGCAGACGGGAATCTATGGACTCATCGGCGTCTGTCGAGGCGATACAGTCCGACAACGACGCCTTTGCCGACGCTGTTGTCGGCTCGATGACGGAGCATACGGGGCAAGATGACCGCATCGGTGGTGGAGGCCGCGCAAGTCAGTCGTGGCGTATCCAGCGCATCGGTCTTTCCGCGACGGTCAATCCGCCTGAAGAGGCTGCTCGATTCCTAGGTGGAGGCAGACCGGTGACCATAGTGAATCCGGGCGGCAGGCCGGCCATGGACGTGAAGATGGTCGAGCCGTTGGACAACATGCGGGATTTGGACTCCGGCAATGTGCAACATCGTGCGGGAGGCGCGGATTCCAGCCAGGCCAGGCCGTATATCAGCGGGGTCACACCGGCCATGCAGAGGCTGGCAGAGCGTAAGGGCATCACTGGTGTCGCTGATGGTGGTGACGAGGACGCCGAGCGTGACGGTTCGGTCTCTTCGGCAATAACGGGAGCCCGTGGCGACCGTACATCAGGATCCATATGGCCTGTGGTGGAGCGCAGCATCCTCGATGAGGTGTTGGCGCATCGCACCACACTGGTATTCGTGAACTCCCGAGGTGTGGCGGAGAAACTCACCGCACGGCTCAACGATATGTACGCCGAAAGCCCTGCCGCTGGCACTGGTAGGTCGTCTGGGCGAATTGGCTCGGATACCGATGAAGCGCATGAATCCCTTGGCCCTGGCTCTCCGGAAGGACGTGAGGGGTTCGCAGCCCACTACGATGCCGTGGTCGGCTCCACCACCATGCTCGTCGATGCCCATGAGGACGCTGATGTGATCGCCATGGCCCATCACGGTTCGGTTTCCAAAGACCGCCGCAAGATGATCGAGGAACGATTGAAACGAGGCAAACTGCGCTGTGTGGTGGCCACCTCCAGCTTGGAACTCGGCATCGATATGGGGTCGGTCGATCTGGTGATCCAGGTTGATACCCCGCTGTCCGTATCCTCGGGGCTTCAGCGTGTCGGACGGGCCGACCATCAGGTCGGGGGAGTGTCCCATGCCCTGTTCTACCCGCTTACCCGCCATCAGATTGTCACCTCGGCGGCCTGCATGGAATCGATGATCGCCGGCGATATCGAACCGCTGTCCATACCGCGCAATCCGCTTGACGTGCTCGCCCAACAGAGTGTCGCAGAGGCCTCCATGCATGATTTGGACGTCGAGGACTGGTATGCGACCGTACGTCGCAGCGCGCCGTTCGCCGAACTGTCCCGTGACATGTTCGACGCGGTATTGGGCATGATGTCAGGCGCATACAACACCGAGGAGTTTTCGGCATTCAAACCACGACTGATGTGGAACAGGGAGGAGGGTCGGATTTCCGCGCGTCCCGGCGCGCAGAAGATCGCCGTGACCTCAGGCGGCACGATTCCCGACCGTGGACTATACACGGTGGTGCTTCCCGAGGCGGATGCCGGCAAAGTCCAGCGGCGCGTAGGCGAACTGGACGAAGAGATGGTCTACGAGTCTCGTGTGGGCGATGTGATCACGCTGGGCACGTCATCCTGGCAGATTCAGGAAATCACGCGGGATCGCGTCGTGGTGACCCCGGCCCCCGGACGCACCGCCCGACTGCCGTTCTGGCATGGCGAAGGTGCGGGGCGGGACTACGGGTTCAGCCGCACCATTGGTCGTTTCCTCCGGGAAACCAGCGCCGGTCTCATATTCGCTTCCGTCCTCCCGCGTGAAAGCAGTCCGACAGGGGAACAACCTTCCTATACCGGGGAAACGATATCTGACTCTCCTCTCCGAGGGGAGCTGTCTGCGCAGCAGACTGAGGGGAGTTTCGAGGGGAAACTAGTTACAGCAACCATTCCATCTTCGCCTACCTTCAGCACGTCCATCCTCAATCGACTCCGCCACGACGGCCTCGACAGCAATGCCATCGCCAATCTGGCGCGTCTTCTTGCCGAACAGCAGGCCGCAACCGGCGTGGTTCCCGACGACCGCACCCTGGTGGTCGAACGCACCCGTGACGAAGACGGCGGATGGCGAGTCGTGCTGCTCAGTCCCTTCGGCCGCCGCGTGCATGAGCCATGGGCCATGGCCATCAGCCGCCGACTCGCCACCCGATACGGCTTCGACGGCCAGGCCTATGCCGCCGATGACGGCATAGTTATCCAACTGCCGGACGGCGAAGGCCATATCCCCATGGCGGACCTGTTCCTGTTCGACCCGGAAGACCTTAAAACGGACGTGGAACGCCAAGTGGGTGAGTCCGTGCTGTTCGCCGCCCGGTTCCGCGAATGCGCCGCACGATCGTTGTTCATGCCCCGCTCCGAACCCGGCCGCCGCGTGCCTCTGTGGCAGCAGCGGCTCAGGGCGGCGCAACTGCTGCAATCCGCGCGCACGGCCAAAAACTTCCCATTGCTGCTCGAAACGGCCCGTGAATGCCTGCAGGATGTCTACGATATGCCAGCCCTGAACGAGGTGATGACCGGGCTCCAATCCGGCGCTATCGTCGTGAAAGACGTGGAGACCGACACACCATCGCCATTCGCCGAGAACATCCTGTTCGGCTTCGTCGGCTCGGTGATGTACCAGTACGACCAGCCACAAGCCGAACGCAATGCGCAGTTGCTCTCCCTCGACCCGCAGGTGCTGGAACGGCTGCTCGGCACCACGGATATGGCGCAAGTGCTGGACTCGGACGTGATTCACGATGTCGAAAGGGAGCTGGGGGAGCGTACCTTCTGGAACGAGCTCGCGGACGATGATGTGACAGGCCGCGTGACCCGTTACGCTAAAACGCATGGCCCCTTCACCGCGGAGCGGCTCATTGCCGATCTTCATCTGACCGTCACGGATGCAGTGCATACACTGGATGCGCTCACCGCCAAAGGGGAGCTGCTGCAAGGGCATTTTACGGATGCGGACTCCACTGATGCGGATTCCGGTGGGATGGTGTCGGCCGGCAACGGCGATGCGACGGTCCAATGGCTGCACAAGGACGTATTCCGCCGCATACGCGCGCGGTCGCTGGCCAAGGCGCGCAAGGCGGTCAAACCGGTCGAACCGTCCGTCTATCAGATGTTCCTGCTCGGCCGGCAAGGCGTAGGACCGGTGGGAGGCGAACGATACGAGGGCGCGGACGGGCTGATGCGCGTCATCGAACAGTTGGAAGGCGTCGCCCTGCCCGCCGTACTATGGGAATCCTCGGTATTCCCCGCACGTGTCCGCGATTACCAGCCGGCGTTGCTGGATGAATTGCTGACCTCCGGCGACGTGGTCTGGGTGGGATCCAAGACCGGTGCCACCGGTGCGCTGGAGGTCGGCGAGGTGGCGTTCCATCCGGCCGACTCATTGCTGCTGGACTCAATGCCTTCCGGTCCGGCACCATCGGCCTCATTGGCGTCGGGCAAGGTACCGTCGAGTTCGGAGCTATCGGATGCGGTGCCATCGGGTACAGTACTGTCGGGACAGGGCGATTCGGACGAGTCATCCGTCACCATGCCCGAATCGATACTCGCGGCGCTGGATTCCGGTGGCGCCTTCCATGCGCGGCAGTTGGCGGATGCGGCCAAGCGCGTCTGGAGCGAGACCGCCGAACCGTTGAACGCCCGTCACCCCTTCGCGCGCATCCTCCATCAGGCCGGCTTCGTCCCCGTCCCCCAAGGCATGCGCCTGTACTGAGCGGTGATGTGTTCCGAAGACCGCCGGCGAGGACGGCACATTGAGGACGGCTCATAAACGGTGGCCATGCGAGTCCTGGATAGCCATCGGGGCGACGAGCCAGCAACACTCGTTGGGAGCCGTCAAGCTGGTTACGGTCGCCGTGCAGCAATCGACCCCAGCACCCGTGGATAACGGCGGTTGCAGGAGACCACGGTCGCGCCCATGGCAGCCAGGCCGAAGACGACCATCACGGCCAATACCCATGGCAAGGTGAGTGTGAACGCCAGCACCGTAAGCAGCAGCATGGGAAGCGATGCAATCAGGGTCGCCGCCGATAGCGAACCCATCGAGCCGGTGTGAGTGGCGAGGAACATCTGCTCGGTCGCGAATGCCAGCGCCGCCGGTGCCAGTACGACATAGATGACCCGCATGACGGTGGCCGAGGCATCGAGCCCCGCCCATGCCAGATAGCCCACGGTGGTCAGAATCATGAACTCCGCGAGGAGCACAGGAAGCAGACTCTTGGCCAGGCAGTATCCCAGCATCGAGCGCCCCGAACCGCGCCAGTTCTCCAACGTGCCGTCGGTCTGCGGCACCACGCTCAAGTCCATCGAAGACGAATTGGAATACAACGTGCCGAACGCCAGCATCGATGCGGTATACCCATACCACGCCGCCAGCCCCTGCGCCATGCCCCATACATTGATCGTAGCCAGTTGCTGCGGCGAGGAGCCAGACAACAGTACGGCGAGCATGATCGGTATGAACAGCCACATGCCCACTGCAAACGCCAAGTATAACGGGCTTTTACGTAGCAGCGTCCAATCGTGCCAGAGCATCGCCCTCATCGCGTGCCTCCCAATCCGAAGTCCACATGATCGCGCTCACGGCCGAGCGTGGCCGCCTGCCGGAAGGCGTCGATATCGTCGAAGTCGGCGAGCAGGCAATCCTTGGCCACACGCTTGTCATCCAGAACAATCACACGGTCGGCGACCTCCCAGCAGTAGTCGAGGTCATGCGTGATGGTCAGTATCGTGCGTCCATCCGCCTTGAGCTGCCGCATCAGGTCGATGAGGAGCTGCCGGGTGACCGGATCGACCGCGTTGGTCGGCTCGTCCAGCAGGACGAGCCGGGGATTGAACAGCATGCCGGCCATGATGCCCGCACGCTTCCTCAATCCGCTGGAAAGATCCTTGACCTTCTTGTCAAGATGCTCGCCGAGTTCGAACGCGCGGACCATCGGCAGTCGGTCGAGATGCTTCAGGTCAAGCGGATGCGGGTCGTCATGCGTGGCGTACAGCATCGAACGGAACCTGAGATTCTCGCGGATGGTCATCGTGGGGGAGAGATTGCCCGAATCGGTGAGCTGGAATACATCACGCATGGAGCGGAACACGTCGGCGTTGATGGTCGCAGAGCCTTCCTGTGGGCGCAGCAGTCCGGTGATCACGCCGAACAGGGTGGTTTTGCCCACTCCGTTATAGCCGAGGATGCCCAATGACTGTCCGGCCGGCACGTCAAGGTCGATGTGCTCGAGCACGGGTTTGCGACGCCTGTATCCGAACGTCATGTCCGTGACGCGGATGGCGAGCGGATCCTGACCTGCGGGTGCCGCTGCGGCCGTTCCTGATGCGGAGGGCATGACGGATACCGTCGAATCAGAAGTTACGGGGGCAGATGCCGTGGACGTCGTCGCGACGATGGAATCGAGTGTGGTAGTGGTCATGATCGTTGCCTTTCCCTTGATGAATATCGACCACAGGTACAGCGCCAGCGCGGCGAGCGTTGGCGTGACGGCCAGCGCGACGCCCTGCGGTCCCGCGATGGTCGCGCGGAGTGCGGGAGCGTCGAGGAACGCGAACCCCATCAGCGCCGCGGACAGCACGGTGATAGGGATTACGGCGTACGCCAGTTGCGCTGCGAGATACTGCCGGAACGGACGTCCGCAGGCGCGTACCGAAACGATGGTGCCGTTGGCGAAGTCGCTGCGGATCGCGTCGAGCGACAGCGTCGGCGCCAGGCCCATCGTGAACGATGCGACGGCGAAACGTAGCATCACCCCGGCCATGTCAGGGCCCATGGCCAGCGGGGTGATGGTGGCGATCAGTGAGAGGGGTGCCACGATGGCGATAACGGCGGTGATGAGCATCGCCGTGTTATGCCGGATCTGCTGCAGATCCTTGTACAGGACGGCCTTCATATGAGCCTCGATTCGTGGATTGGCCGGTGATATCGGGAAGTGATGTCGGAACGATGATTTCGAGTATGCTTGCGCCAGGCCATGCGCGAAACCGCGGTTTCAGGTATGGCTCACGCCAGGCGATGGTGTGTTATTCGGGTTGGCGAACTGTGAGAATCCCGCGCCCGCTGTGGCGGATGTGGGGCGACGGCTATGGTTCGGTGGCTATTGGCGGTTACCGGCGGTCTATTGCCCGGCGACGATCTGCCTCAACGCTGCCACATGCGACCGGAATGCGGACCCGCCCTCGCTGGTCAACCTGACCCATGTGACCTTGTAGGCCTTGCCGCCCTCATCGGCTTTCTTGTCCAATTGCACGTAACCGTGGTCGGCGAGCGTCTTCAGATGCTTGGAGCAGGTGGCGTCGCTGATGCCGAGCGTGTCGCGCAGCACGTCGAACCGCAGGGTGCCGTAGGTGTCCAGCAGTCCGCAGATGCGCAGCCGCACCGGGGCGTGGATTACCTCGTTGAAGATTGGTTCCGGATCATCCGACGCCATGATGCGTCTCCCCGTCGCTGGTGGGTTCGCCCATGGGAGTCGTGCGTTGCCTGAGCGCGCGGATGGTCTCGCTGAGTTCAAGATGCTCCATGAAACCGTTGAACGCAGCACCCACTGCCGTGACCGCCACGGCCGACCACCAGGCGTTCGTGGCATAGCCCACCGCCAGGGCAGCGGCTGCCGGAATGAAATTGGCGATGGCATGCACGGCGAGGATGATCCGGAACCGCCGGCTCTTCATCACAGGCCGTGGGGGAAGCCATTGGATGGCGACGCCCTGCATGTGGCAGGTGAACAGCAGCATCGCGTAGACCAACAGCACGGAAACCGCCAGCAATGTGAATATAAGCCATGCGGGATTGCCCGGCTGATGGAACCGGTTGAGGAACACCTGTGGAATCAGCCAATACGTCAGGGTGATCATGCCATATATCACCGTCACCCATATGACGGTCGGGACGCGGTTTCTCTCGTAATAGTCGGAGGCGAGCCTCGCCCGATCCGTGTCCAAGGCACTCAGTGCGTCCAAGGCGGCCGGCGCATTGGACGCTATCGACGGGTTGTCCAACGCCCGAGGGGGCAGCACAGGTTGTGGTGTTTGTGCTGCCTGCCGTGCATCGGATTGGCGCTGCTGTTGCTGCAACCGGTCACGCGGCTCGTCACCGGCGCTCGTCCGTGTACCCTGCGTATCCGCCATGATGGCCCCCTTTGCGGTCCCTTGAGCCTGGACGTTAGCTTGATCGCTGGCTGCGCTGCGGCCAAACCACTTTCCGCTACGGAAAACAGTACCACTTTCCGTTATGGAAACAAGTTGCGTGTCGGCATGGCGGTGTCGGCATGGCGAGGCGTGCAAGGAAAATGGCGGGCAACGGGTATCCCACAGTGCAGGGGAATTCCCGGCATATATAGTCCATGGAAGAGAGGTCGACGCGGAACTCGTCTTAGCGGATGCGCCAGCTGGAGTCTCGCCGCGTCATGATGAGACCTGCGCGTGTGAGTTTCTTGTTCAGTGTGTACAGGGCGTAGTGGAGCAGGCCCTGCTGCTCGAAATACGGGCCACTGACCAGCTCGGCGAGCCTCTTGATGTCCACGAATTCGCCGTTGGCACGCACCAAGGCTTCGAGCAGGCTGTATTCCAAGCGGGACAGGTTGATGGGCGTGTGCGTGGAGGCATAGTACGCCTTCCGGTTCGTGGTGTCCAGAGTGAGGTTGCCGCGAATGATCATCGTGGGGGAGCCGGGGGTGAGCGCTTCGACATGGGAGAGCAGTTCCGTGTCGGAGAACGGTTTGCGCAACACGGCGTCAGGTTGATTCAGATGCGATTGATCGGTGCGCGGCACATCGCTATCGTTGGGGTCGGCCGGATGGCTCGCAAGAGGTTCGTATTCGTCAGGCAAGGCGCGCCACCGATTGCCGGCACCTGTGGTCCGGCTCAGTGGCGTGGATGTCAGCAGCAGAATCTTGATATCGGGCGCAGCCTTACGAAGCGATGCGATGAAGGAGCCATCAGGCGGTTCCACCATATCCTCGTCAAGTACGATGGCATCATACTGCGGTTCGGACTGCCCCAATTCCGCGAGCGTATCGGCATGTGTGGCGGTCTGCTCCACATCGTGATGCGCGCCGAGCAGCGTGCCTCGAATGGCGCGGGCCAGCGGCTCGTTCGTCGCAGCGACCAAAAGCCTCATCATGCATCCTTTTCCACACCCAGTATTGCTACTGCCCAGTCTAGGACGGGGAATCGGCTTTCGGATGATTCAGCCGATGAAGGCGACGGGTGCGGCGAGATCCACGCCGGAACCGTCGCGGCGCATGTCGGGCTTCGGCAGCTCCACCGGCGTGCCGGAGGATGTGGCGGCACGCAGCGGATACAGACCCACCCACGCCAGGATCAGCGTGTTCTGGCCTTTCAGGAAGCGCTGCGAGCGCACACCGCCCGTGGCACGACCCTTGGTCGGGTACATCTCCAACGGCGTCACTTTGGCGGCGCCGTTCTCGGTGCCGGGCAGTGCGTCCTCGTCGCCGGCCACGGTGAGCACCACGGCACCGGACGCCGAGCTCAGGCCGTTCTCGCCCTCCTCATACGTCCACGCCACCTTGCCTGCGGGCACCACATTGAACGCCATGACCTGTGCGCCGTCAGCCAGCTTGATGCCGGCCATGCCCCCTGCGGTGCGGCCTTGCGGACGCACGTTCTTCGCCTCGAACGTCAAGAGGGAGGAATCCGAGGCGATGAACACCAGACGGTCGTCGTCCTCGGCGGTGGCGGCGAACACCACCTCATCGCCATCCTTCAGGTCGATGACAGGCCAGGAGTCCATCGTGGTGGGAGCCTCGCGGTTCCAACGCTTGACCACACCGTTGCGGGTGCCGATGGCCAGCGAGGGGAGCGGTGCGTCGGCGGCATCGGATTCATTTCCCGAGTCGCCGGTCTTCACCGGCTCCATGGCGATGGCGGTCACCACGTGTTCGCCCGGAATAGGATCGGTGGATTCGGTCATGCCGATCAGCTCGTCCGCCTGCACGCCACCGGTCAAGGCGAGCGCCTCGGAAGCGGGCAACGCCGGCAGATCGACCACATGGGCCAGCACCAAGCGTCCCGCCGACGTGATCAGCGCATATGTCGCCTGCGTGGAAGTCGGGAACAACGCGGTGATCTGATCGTTCGGCTGACGCTTGTCGGAAGAGGAGCGGGCATGGTACACGTCCAGTGCGCTTGGCGTGGTTCGTGCGATCAGACCTGTGGCGCTCATCATCACCACGCACGGTTCGTCCTCGATCTTCAGGGCTCCCGCCAAGGCGTTCTCCTCGCCGCTCTTTTTGGCGGCCTTGGTCGCAGCGGCGACATCGGCCGCCGCCGAGGAGATAGTGGCCGCGGACTGCACCGCCTCGAGCGCGGACTGGGCGAGCGCGGCGGCGGGCGCGCCGAATGCGGAAACCGGGGTCGGTGTGCCATCGGGATCCACATCCAGCAGCACTGTCCGGCGCGGCGAGCCCCACTTGGAGACCGCTTCGTCCATCTCGCCGGTCACCACCTTGTCCAACGCCTCCGCGGACGCCAGGATACGGGTGAGCTCCTCGATGCGTTTCTTCAGATCATCGCGCTCGGCCTCAAGCTCGATGCGGTTCATCTTGGTGAGCCTGCGCAGACGGAGATCGAGGATGTACTGCGCCTGCACCTCGTCCAGATCGAAGACGGCCATCAAGCGGGTCTTGGCGACATCGGCGTCATCCGAGGTGCGGATCACCTGGATCACCTCATCGATGTCGAGCATGGCCAGCAGCAGGCCCTCGACCAGATGCAGGCGCTCCTGCGCCTTCTTCTTGCGGTATTCGCTGCGGCGGCGGATCACCACACGGCGGTGATCGATCCATACCTGCAGCATCTCTTTCAGACCCATGGTGTGCGGTCGGCCATCCACCAGCGCCACGTTGTTCATCGCGAAATTGTCCTGCAGCGGCGTGTGCTTGAACAGTTGCACCAGCACGGCATGCGGGTCGAAACCGGTCTTAATCTCGATGACCAGACGGGTGCCGTTGTGTCGGTCGGACAGGTCGTACGCGGCGGAGATGCCTTCGAGCTTACGGTTCTTCACACCGTCGGAGATGCGTTCGATCACCTTCTCCGGGCCCACCATGTAGGGCAGCTCGGTCACCACGATCGCCTGCTTGCGTGCGGTGACATGCTCGATATGCGTGGTGGCGCGTGTGGTCAGCGTGCCTCGGCCGGTCTCATACGCCTCGCGGATGCCGTCACGGCCCAGGATGGTGCCGCCTGTCGGCCAGTCCGGGCCCGGCACATAGCGCATCAGCTGTTCGAGCGTGGCCTCGGGATGGGCCATCAGGAACTTGGCGGCGTTCACCACCTCAGCAAGATTATGCGTGGCGAGGTTCGTGGCCATGCCCACGGCGATACCCGAACCGCCATTGACCAGAAGGTTCGGGATTGCGGCCGGCAGCACGGTCGGTTCCTTGAGCTTGTTGTCGTAGTTCGGCGTGAAATCGACCGTATTCTCGTCGATGTCCGCGTTCATGCCGAGGGCGGCGGGAGCGAGGCGGGCCTCGGTGTAACGGGATGCCGCCGGACCGTCGTCAAGAGAGCCGAAGTTGCCGTGCCCATCCACGAGAATCAGCCGCATGGCGAACGGCTGTGCCAGACGCACCATGGCCTCGTAGATTGCGGAATCGCCATGCGGATGCAGCTTGCCCATGACCTCGCCCACCACACGGGCGGATTTCATATAAGGGCGGTCCGGATTCAGGTTCATCTGGCCCATCTGGTAGACGATGCGTCGCTGCACCGGCTTCAACCCGTCGCGCGCATCGGGCAAGGCGCGCGCATAGATCACCGAATACGCGTATTCGAGGAATGATTTGCTCATCTCCTCGTTCAACGGCGTCTCGACGATATGCTCCTTGACTGTGCGCGGATCATAGGTCTGCACGGACGGCTTGCGGTGTGATGCCATGGAACTCCCTTTCAAACTCGCACCATAGTAGCAGTGCCCCTGCGCACATGCGCCGAACATCATCGTTCATCGTCGATCATCATCGACAGCGGGCTCATTGGGGTTACCATGAACCATATGACTGTCGATACGCCGGAAATGGACCAACTGCTGCGCCTGATACCCACCGTGACCTATCAGGACGCCAATCCGTCAGGAGCCCTGCACCTGTCCGCTGTGCTCCCCGCATTGTCCAGCGCCATAGGTCATCCGACGCCCACCCCTGTGCATGCCAATCCGGAGGCATGCCAGGAAGCCTTGGGACTGCCTGATGCGGCTTCCGCCATCGTCGTGCTGGTGGACGGTCTGGGATACTGGAATCTGGCCATGCGGCTGGGCCATGCACCCTATCTGCGCTCACTGATGAACGACTCCGCCAACCAGCGTCCTATCGCCACCTGCGCGCCCAGTACCACCGTGGCGGCCATGGCCACGTTCGGCACAGGCACATGCCCGGGACTGACCGGCATGGCAGGTTACACGCAGTTGGAACCGAACAGTCGCAAACTCATCCAGCTCATCCAATTCAAGGATGCCTTGGCGCCCAAGCCAGCCAACCCGCACCTTCCCCAGCCGCCCATCATCGACCCGCATGAGCTGCAACGCGAACCCACCGTGTTCGAGCGTCTCGCCGCCCAGCAGGTGCGGGTCACCAGTTCAGGTCTGCCGAAGTTCAAAGGGTCGCCCTTGACCGAAGCGGCTCTACGCGGCACCGAGTACCGGGCCGGCGTCACGCCGCGCGATCGCGTGCTTGCCGCCGCCCGCGCCGCCAACGAACCGGGGCTCACGTATCTGTACATCCGTGATGCGGACAAGGTCGGACACAACTACGGATGGGATTCGGAACAATGGGTGGCCGCATTCGAGCATATCGACGCGCAGCTGGCCCTGTTGAGACGCAGCGCTCCCCAAGGGACGCTCATCGTGATCGTAGCCGATCACGGCATGGTGCAGACCGATCCGGCGCAGCGGGTGGACATCGCCGCCGAACCGCAGCTGATGCAGGGCGTGGAGCTGGTTGGAGGTGAGCCGCGCTCGCTGATGCTATACGCGCAGGACGGCGAGGACCCGGAGGATATCGCGCGGCGGTGGCGCAATCGTCTGGAGGACCGTGCGCAGGTGCGGACGAAGTCACAGGCGATAGGCGATGGATTGTTCGGCCCGGTGTCCGAACGTGTGAAGCCGGTGATCGGCGACGTGATCGTGCAGGCCGCCGATGGGATGACGATCGTGGATTCACGCACCCAGAATGACAAGGCCACGCATCTGCCCAGCGTGCATGGTTCGCAGACTCGTCTGGAGATGGAGATTCCCTGCCTCATCGACGTCGCATGACATGTCGATACATGACGCCGACTGCGGCGTCCGGCGTTCAGTCTCCGAACAGGATCTCGTCCCAGCTGGGCACGGCGGACCGGCCTGAACGGCGTTTGGGGGTCTTGCCGGCATGGGCGGATGCCGTTGCGGCGGCGGATGTCTCGGAATTGCCGGCATCGCCGGCACTCGTGGCCGCGTGGCTTGCCGCGGGCAGTCCCGAAGGGGCATCGACCGTGGCGGGGGCGATGGCCTGTATGGAGGCCTGTACGGATGGTGTCGTCTGGTCCGTGGCCAGTCCCGCAGTCTGGGCCGTCGTGGGGTTCGCTCCGGCCGGCATGCCGTTGGGTATGACTGCCGCGGAACCAGCCGGACCTGACACCGGGATGACACGGGCGCTGCCGTCGACGGACGCGCCCGTGTCGGATGATCCGGTAGGTGTCGCGAGCACAGCCGCACCCGGGAATTTGACCGGAGGCATGGAGCCGGAGGCGCCGGGATCGGCGGAGGTTCCCGCCCCAACGGCGGCTTGCGGCACGGCAGCGGGAATCGACGGCTTTGGCGCCGCCCATGCGCTCACCGCCCGCTCGATGCGCGCCGAGCGTATGGAATCTCCCGGCAGCTCAGGGCCGGGGAGCAGTCTCGCCGCGGCTTTGGAATCATCCGCGGCACTGTGCTCGCCCAATAACTTGCGCGCAGCGTTGTTCAGGCATACCACGGAATTATCGTGCATGTTCCACGTCCATTCGGCGTGGATCTCCCGTCCCGCGGAAGTGAACACCGCCACGATGCGCCATGGTTCGAGTCCGCGGCGAGTGGATTTCCAGGTCACCGATTCCATGCCGATGGAAGCGGAGGCGAGCGTACGCTCCACCAGATCGTTGATGGTACGGACCCGGCTGTCTTTCGGGGCCGGCACGGTCAGGAACTGTTCGATGGCATACTGTTTCTCGGTTTCCACCGCTGCGGAGAAGCGCCGCACCAACGTTTCGCTCAGACCGTAGCGCTCGGCCACGCGGGAAGGATCCGCGCCCGCGCGGATCAGTGATTGGATCTGGGAAATCGGCAATGTCGCCTGTTCATGCGGCTGGGCTGGCTCACGCCGCTCGCTTCTGACCTGCTTCGCTTCGAGAATCGCACGTTCGAGCGTGTCGTCCAGGCTGACAGCCACCTGACGTCCGCCTACGGAGAAAATCAGGTCCCCCGCTTCGCTGACACGCTCAAAATGGGCCTTTTCAAGCCGATTCTCAGGCATACGTACTCCACTTTCCTTGCCAAGGACATTGCTATATTCCAGTATGCCCCACGTGTCGAACTTTACATGTATTTCAAATCGTGTACCCTATGGCCGAGTATAGCGTGGCAACGAGCGCGCACAGCAGTAGATGTGAGATGAAAGGACCATGATGGCTCAGGATTATGATTCCCCTCGCAACAAGGACGAGGACGAGGAATCGCTGCAGGCTCTGGGGAAGTCCGCACAGAACTCCTCGAGCGACATTGATGATGACGAGAACGCCATCGCCGAAGACTACGAGTTGCCGGGCGCGGATCTGAGCAACGAGGATTCCTCGGTCACCGTCATCCCGATGCAGGGCGATGAGTTCGTCTGCTCCCAGTGCTTCCTCGTCAAGCACCGCAGCCAGCTTGCCTATATGGATGAGGATGGCCAGCCGGTGTGTGAGGAGTGCGCCTCCTGATGGCGTTCGACGAAACCTACAACGAGCCCGAAAACACCGAGGTGCTGGTCAAATCGATCGATCCGGAGCATCCGGCCGACCTGCATTACGCGCATGCCGGTGACGCTGGCGCCGATCTCATCACCACGGTCGATGTGACCTTGAAGCCGTTCCAACTCGCATTGGTGCCCACCGGAGTGGCTATCGCATTGCCGGCAGGGTATGTGGCGCTGGTGCATCCCCGTTCCGGTCTGGCCGCCAAGCAGGGGGTCACGGTGCTCAACGCTCCCGGTACCGTCGACGCAGGTTATCGTGGAGAGATCAAGGTGCCGCTGATCAACCTCGACCCGGAGCATACTGCCGAATTCCATCCTGGCGACCGCATCGCCCAGCTGGTGATTCAACGGTATGTGGAGGCGCGGTTCGTTCCCGCCGACGTCCTGCCCGGATCCGACCGGGCCGAACGCGGTTTCGGTTCGACCGGGGTGTCGGGCGCTGCGGCGTAGGGCGGCGGCACAGGGCGAATCAATCGCAAATGCATGATAGCCGGCCCGGCCCGCAGCGAACGTGGTGCGGCGGGCCGGGCCGGCGCGTGGCTACAATGAAAGTCACAATGGGAGGTGGCAGGCATGTCGGAGAACGAGAGCGAGCAGTATGCCGCCCGCAAGTTGGGCTGTGAGATCAGTGCCGATCCGCTGAACCCGCTCGAGCCCATCAAGCAGGTGTGCAAGGCCCATCATCCGGGAGAGGATCTGACCATCCTCGACCGTGCATACAGGCGTGCCGTCATACAGCACTCATCCCAGCGCCGCAAGTCGGGGGAGCCGTACATCATCCATCCGCTGGCCGTCTCCCAGATCCTCGCCGACCTCGGCATGGGCCCGGTGGTCGTCGCAGCCGGTCTGCTGCATGACACGGTGGAGGACACCGACTACACACTGGAGCAATGCCGTGCGGAATTCGGTGACACCGTGGCCGGGCTGGTCGATGGCGTCACCAAGCTGAGTCAGCTCGAGGTCGGCGACTCGGCCCAGGCCGAGACCATCCGAAAGCTTGTGGTGGCCATGAGCCGTGACGTGCGCACACTGGTCGTCAAACTCGCCGATCGCGTGCACAACGCACGCACCTGGCGCTATGTCAAGACCACCTCAGCGCAGAGGAAGGCGCGCGAGACCCTCGACGTCTATGCGCCGCTGGCCAACCGTCTCGGCATGAACGCCATCAAGACGGAGCTCGAGGAACTGAGCTTCAAAGTGCTCTATCCCAAGATCTACAACGAGATCGTGGTGCTGGTGGCGCGCCGTGCGGGCCAGCGCGAGGTGTACCTCAAGCAGATTCTCGCCGAGATCAATGATGATCTGTCGGAGCAGCATATCAGGGCGTATGTGACCGGCCGCCCGAAGGATTATTTCTCCATTTACCAGAAGATGATCGTGCGCGGCCATGATTTCGCCAACATCTATGATTTGGTGGGCGTGCGCATCATCGTCGACACCATTCAGGACTGCTATGCGGCGCTTGGCGCCGTGCATGCGCGGTGGAACCCGGTTCCCGGACGGTTCAAGGACTATATCGCCATGCCGAAGCTCAACATGTACCAGTCCCTGCATACCACGGTGGTGGGGCCGGGCGGCAAGCCGGTCGAGATTCAGATCCGCACCTGGGACATGCACCGCCGCGCCGAGTTCGGCATCGCCGCACATTGGAAGTACAAGGAGAATGGTCAGGCCGGCCGGGCGTTGAGCTCGCCGGACAAGTCCGACCGCAAGCGCGGCGACAACGAGCAGGAACTTTCCGAAGCCGACAATCTCAAATGGATTCAGCAGCTCGCCGACTGGACGAGCGAGACACCAGACTCCAACGAGTTCCTCGGTTCCCTGAAAGAGGATCTCGGTTCCGCCGAAGTGTACGTGTTCACGCCGAAAGGCAAGATCGTCTCGTTGCCAGCCAAGGCCACTCCGGTGGATTTCGCGTACGCCGTGCATACCGAAGTGGGCCATCGTACGATGGGCGCCCGCGTCAACGGTCGTCTGGTGCCGCTCGACACCACGCTCGACAATGGCGACACCGTGGAGATCCTCACCTCCAAGTCCGAGACGGCCGGGCCCTCCCGCGATTGGCTGAGCTTCGTCAAGAGTCCGAAGGCACGCAACAAGATTCGTCAATGGTTCTCGAAGGAGCGGCGTACCGAGGCCATTGAGGAGGGACGCGACGAACTGACCCGCGCCATGCGCAAGCGCAATCTGCCGGTGAATGCGTTGCTCACTCCCGAGGCTCTGGTCGGTGTCGCCGTCGACCTGAACTTCCCGAACGCGGATGCGGTCTTCGCCGCCATCGGCGATGGCCAGATCTCAACACAGAACGTCATCTCCCATCTGGTCAAGGATGCCGGCGCCGACGAAGTGGACGAGGAGGTCGAGCAGGAGGCTCTGCCGCTCAAGCCGGTGGAACGCAAGACCTCGTCCAGTTCCACTGGCGTGTCCGTGAAAGGTGTGGGCGATGTATGGATCAAGCTCGCACGATGCTGCATGCCGGTGCCGGGAGACCAGATCATTGGCTTCATCACCCGTAGCCAGGGCGTATCGGTGCACAGGACCGATTGCCAGAACATGATCGATCTGAAGGCCAAGCAACCGGAGCGTGTGGTGGAGGTCGAATGGACCAGCACGAAGGGTCTGTTCATGGTCAAGATCCAGGTGGAGGCGCTGGACAGGCGCAACCTGCTGTCTGATGTGACGCGCGTGCTCTCCGACCATGGCGTGAACATCATCTCGGGCACCATTGCCACCGGCTCCGACCGTGTGGCCACCAGCCAGTTCAGCTTCGAAATGGCCGACCCCCAGCATCTCAACACATTGCTCGCCGCAGTGCGCAAGATCGATGGCGTCTTCGATGTCTACCGTCTGACCGGTGCCAAGGAATCCGCCGAACCCCGGCTGCGCAAAATGAAGTAGCAATCGGGATACCGTCTCCGAGAAGCATCCCTCGGACGGACTCTCCTCGACAGACTCTCCCTCTGTCGGGGCAGCGGATGCAGGCGATTGTGGGATATCGAAACGATGAGGGCTCCGATGATTGACATCGGAGCCCTCATTCAGTAGGCAGTGTGGACCTGGCTTACTCCGCCACGTCCACGGACAGGATCACGGCAGGTTCGGTCGGACGATCCATCGGATCGGTGGACAGCGCTTCGAGCTTGTTCACCACCTGCTTGGAGGCGTCATCGGCCACTTCGCCGAAGATGGTGTGATGGCCGTCCAGCCACGGGGTCGGCACCGTCGTGATGAAGAACTGGGATCCGTTGGTGCCGTGGACCTTGCCGTCACGGCCGCGACGCAGGCCGGCGTTCGCCATGGCCAGCAGATACGGCTTGTCGAACTTCAGGCTCGGGTCGATCTCATCATCGAACTCATAGCCGGGGCCGCCGGTGCCGGTGCCCAGCGGGCATCCGCCCTGGATCATGAAATCCTTGATGATGCGGTGGAACGTGAGTCCGTTGTAGAACTTGCCGTGGGAGGGCTGACCGGTGTACGGGTCGGCCCATTCCTTCTCGCCTGTGGCGAGACCCAGGAAGTTGGCCACGGTGTTGGGGGCCTTGTCGTCGAACAGGTTGATGGTGATATCGCCCTCGGAGGTGCGCATGATTACTGTAGTCATAGGTTCCAGTCTGACATTGCCCCACGTCATTCATCTGATGGTGATGTCGTGGGGCGGCGCGGGGCTGCGGTGCCGGTGTTATATGCCGACGCGGGCATGGCATGCCGGCAGGCATATGCGAATCAGCGGATGGGGGAGAAGCTGACACCCTCGTTGCTGCCGGTGGTTGAACCGCCACTGTTGGACGAGCCTGAAGAGGAAGAGCCGGAGCCGGTGGATGTTGAGCCCGACGTCGAACCCGAGTTGGAATCCGAGCCTGTAGAACCGGAGGTGTCTCCGGACGTTCCCGAACCATTCGTTCCCGAGCCATTCGTTCCCGAGGAGCCGGTGGAATCCGAACCCGACGATCCGGTGGAATCTGTGGTTCCGGAACCGTTGGTGGTACCGGAATTGCTGCTGTCGGATCCGGTGCCGTTGGAGTTCGTCGAATCGTTGGTCGTGCCGTCCGTTGTGGTGTTTTCGTTGCCGGTGCCATCGTTCTGATCGGATTGCCCATACTGCGGATTCTGGTCGTTGTGGTGGGGCTGTACCGTGGAATCGCCGTCATCGGTGGTGCTGTCGGATGATGTGGTGGGGGAGATCAGGTCGGAGACCACGGTATCGGTGCCATGCCCCTGGGTCACCAGCATCACGATTCCCGCGGTTACGGCCACCGTCAGTAGTCCTGAAACCAGGGTGACGACTACTGCCGTACGTTTGGGGTCATGGCGGTGTTTGCGTAGCTCGGCGATGGAATAGGTATGCCCGTCGTTGGGGCGGGAGACGATTTCCCGGGGCCTGCGCGCCGATGCGGCGCCTTGCGGTTCGACGGTTCGGCCTTGCGCGGGTCCATGGCCCGAACGCTCGCGGGAGGCATCTGCATCCGCATCCTTGGACTGCTCCGCCTTCGCGGTGCCGTCGGTATCCTGGTCGATGGAGGGATCGCCGGATCCCTCGTCGCCCGCATCGTCATTGTCGGCGTCTTCGCTGCCTGAGTTGCCGAGGGTCTGTTGGAATTTCTCGCTGGATGCCGTAATCAGATTCTTGTAGATGTTCGTGGCGACCACGGAGACGATGTAACTGGCTGCCGCACCTATGACCGATCCGGCGACGCCGATTTTCGCGGCCAGCAGGAATGAGGTGACGGCGGCCAATGTGCCGGCCACAATCGAGGAAAGGGAAAGACCTTGGAAAAACTTCTTCACAACGTATGACGGTAGGCGGTTCTGCTGTCATCTTGCTGAAGGCGCGGTGAAAACGACAGAATGCTTACATGAGGATTCCATAATCTTCACATGATTCAGGACAGGGGATGGCGAGGTTGCGGGAATGCCATTATGCCATCATGCCGATGAGGTCTCATGCCCAGTCGAATCGTCCGGTGCCTGCGCCCAGTTCGAAATGCAGTCTGGCTATGCCGAGGCAGATATGCGCCTGTACGCCGTCAAGGGCCTGCGCGCGGACGGTGCGTCCATCCTCCAGCAGCTCGAACCGGACCGGTTGCTTGCCCAATGCGCTGGGGGCGAGCATGACCGCCTCGATACCGGCATGGAACCATTCGGGGGCGTCGGCATATGTTCCATTGGCCACAGTGCCGAGCTCCTCCGCCGGTCTACTGCGATGAGGACGTCCCGGGCGCGTGCCATGACCCAATGCTATGGCTGCGGGCATGCGTTGTCCGGTGCCGATCGTCCACGCACCATGGTGGTCCTGGGTTTCATGAAGCACCACCCATGACGTGTCCAATCCCAATGAGACCGCGTTGAGCGCCAGCAGTTCACCGGCATAGCCCACCTGCTCGTCAAGACGATGTCCATCGTCGCAAACACCCGCATCGGTGCCGTCATCGTCCTTGCCGGAGGTTTCGGAGCCTTCCGGCTCGTCGGAGCCGATCAGCGCGATGAGGTTATGCACCCCCGAGAACCGTCCATAATGCGTGGGGCATCCGCCGAGCGCATCCTCGGCATCATGGATCAGTTGGATGTGCAGATCGTAGGTGCCGTTGAGCTCGTCGATAAGACGGGACAATGTCGCTATCTGCTCTGCGGCCAAAGGCTCTTCGCTGAAGTTGCGAACGGCATGGCGTTCCTTCATCGACTCGAGCAGGTTCATGGCATTCCTCTCAATTCACGGTGTCGGGCATGGTGCGACTGACAATCATCCTCATAGTACTGGGCGGGCGCGAACGCGGCGAACGTGGCTGGCACGACGGGCGCGACGGTTCCGCCGCGGCGGGCACCGCTTTGGAGCGGCACTGGGATGCGGCGTCAGTTGCGATGCAGCGAATGCCGCGTAGGTTTCATGACGGACATGAGCACGGCGGCGAAGATCAGCGCAAAGCCCACCATCGAACTCCATATGATGCGCTCGCCCCAGAACAGGGCGGAGAACGACACGGCGAACAGGGATTCCGTGCACATGATGATGGATGCCTGTGATGCCGGCACATGCGCGAGCCCGATGTTCTGCATGATCTGGGCGCTCATCGTGGCGCCGAGGAACAGGTACAGCACGCTGGCCACCACCGGGCCAGCCAGCCAGCCGGCGTCGGGCGTCGGCTCGGTGAATACGGCTCCGAGGAGGAACAGCGTTCCCGCCACGGCGAACTGCACGAAGGTGATGGCGATCGGGTCGAACCGTTGGGCGTATACGCCGAGGAACGTGAGGTTGAAGGAGAAGATTATTGCGGTGCCGATGGTGAGCCAGTCGCCTACGCCCAGGGACAGCGAGCCGCCTGGTTTGAGAGAGACGAATCCGACGCCGATGAGACAGACGACGCCTGCGATGAGATTGATGATCTTCGGCCGGTTCTTCGACACGATCCATGTGACGAACGGCGTCAGCACGCAGTAGGCGGCTGTCAGGAACGCGCTGCGTCCCGGTTCGATGGTCTGCAGGCCAACGGTCTGCGTGACCATCGTGCCCCAGTACGTCATGCCCACCACCACGGCGGGGATGATGATCTTGGGCGTCAGATTGGGGATGATGTGCCTGTGGAACAGTGCCAGCATGCACAGACACGCACCGAACATGCGCAGGGCCATCAGCCATTGCGGCGGAATCGCCTCCATGGCGAACTTGGCGAGCAGATAGCTGCCGCCCCACAACGCCGCGCATGCGAGGAGCATCAGACGCGCGAGATTCGGCGGGAACGAACGTGACCATTGGCTTCGCAGCCTGTTGAAACGATCGACCAAACTCATAGGCATATCCTCTGCACTTCTTGTCTTCCGCCTGTTTGCTCCGGGTCACAGGTTACGGGGACGACCGGTCAAAATCGGGGATTGGAGTCGGGGTGCGTGGTCGGCACGTTCGATGGGGGTATAGCACCGGTGCTCATGCAAGGTGACGTTACTCACAGCGATCATCCGGGCGGTTGGCGTACGGTTTGATTACTGTTGACTATGTATCATCAGTGCAATGAAAGGACTTGCCATGGCAGTCATCACTCCGGAAATCAAGGAATTCGTGGCGAACAACCTCGGTTTCGTCTCCACCATCTCCAAGGACGGGGAGCTGGATCTCGGTCCGAAGATGTCCCTGTTCGTTCTGGACGACACGCACATCGCCTACCACGAGCGCACCGCCGGTCAGACCTACGAGAACCTGAAGAACGGATCGCCGCTGGTCGTCGCGTTCGCCAACCTCGAGAAGAAGCAGGGCTACCGCTTCCGCGGCAACGTCACCCTGCACGTCGATGACGACATCTACGACGCCCAGGTCAAGATCGCCGAGGAGAAGGGCACCAAGAAGCCGGCCGTGATTCCGGTGCTTGAGGTCACTGAGATCCAGAACCTCGCTTCCGGCCCGAACGCCGGCAAGACCATCGTCAAGGACTGATGCCGAGCCCCATGCGGGCGATTCCATGTCCCTTGCAGGCCGTCTCCGCATCTCACGGAGGCGGCCTGCCGTGTATATGACGTCGCTGGCCACCTTATTGTTGCTTGATGGTGCGGATGATGATGTGATGCCCCTCCGCGTCGGTGGTGGCGAACAGGTAGGTGTCCCCGCCGTCCTTGAGCCTGAGCTTCCTGCGCAGTCCCGCCACAGGCATGGGGAAATTCCGTACGGTGATGTTCGCGTGCGTCAGCCCCTTCATCGCACGGTTCAGGTCATGCTTGTTCATCGTGGTCACCGTCTCGATGGCGAATGAGCGTCCGGGGAATCCGCCAATCGGTTGTCCGGAGACGAACAAGTGGCTGTTCGGACCGATTTGACGGACATTGAACCGGCGCTCCACTATATCGAAGCATCCGGCCTTCATGATGGAGGCATTGGGCTCATACAGGTACTGCCAACCGGCGTCATCCGCAACGATTCTGCCATCAGAGGCATGATTCGCCGATTCGGCGGCGATCATGGCAGAATCGTTGCCCCTCGACGCATCAGGCACGAACTCCAACACCTGGTCGTCGTTGACGCACACCACACGGGGCGCGTCGCACCGGTCTTGGCCCAATACCAGCAGCAGCTCCTTGCACTCATTGCCGGTGGAGACGATATGCACCTCATGCACCGAGCCCGAAAAGTCGGCGACCGTCTTATGCCAGTCGAGCATGGGGGACAGCTTGATCATGACCACGGACGCCTTGCCGAGCAGCAGATCCTTCAGCGCCAGAACATCCGGGGTGCAGTCCGCGATCGCATAGGTGCGCGAACCATGGTCATCCCTGCGCGCCGGGTCGGCGAAGATCATCGACACCCGGTCAAGTCCCCGAACCGCTTCGGTGGAATCGCCGTTGATGATTCCGGCATGGGGCAGTCCCAGCAGCGGGAGATTATGCCGGGCGATATCGCACAGGTCCGGCTGCCGTTCCACATATGTCGCCGTGTCGAACACGCGGGCCATATAGGAGAAATCGACACCGAACCCGCCTGTCATATCCACGAGGGACATGGGCGAGTCGGATGATGCCAGGAGCCGTGACGCCACACGCGCCTTGTACTGTGCCGTGAACTGCGAAGAGCACTGTTCCATCGGGACCTGAGGCGGATATATCACCCCCTCGCACCCCGCCCAGTCAGGAAGCTTGACACGCGCACGCTGCCACCCGGAAATCTGCTCCAGGGCGAACGGCAGATCGACCGACGCATCATGCCTGGCATGCAGCGCCAGATCGCGCACATCCTCATTGCGGTGTTCGGCTATAAACGCAAGGGTCTGTTCGGTAATCTCCACAACGGTCATTGTAAAGGAGCGTCGACCGTCCGGTGAGCGTCTCCACGGCTCATGATGATATGGAGGAAGAAGCCAAGGAGGTCCACATGATCGATGAAGTGGTGATGCTGCGCCACGGACGCACCCAATACAATCTCGAGCACCGGCTCCAGGGACAGATCGATGTGCCTCTCGACATCGTGGGGCAATGGCAGGCCGATCAGACAGGATTCGCGCTCGCGAGCCGTTTCTATTGGGCGAAGGTGAACCATCTGGCCGAGCGTCCGGAATTGATTGCACAGCCGGGGTTCGGCGCCGCGGAACGCACCGACGTCAGGCAATGGCAGCAGGCTCCGGCGGCCTCCCGGCGCATGGCGGTCGTCTCCTCCGACCTGTTCCGCGCCCGGCAGACCGCGCATGCCTTCGCGGATGTCCTGGGGCTTGAGGTCCGGGTCGATGCGAGGCTGCGCGAGCGCAGTTTCGGCCAATGGGAAGGGCTCACCCGCGAGGAGATCAAGGAGCAGGACGCCGAGGCGTACGCCTCCTGGAAGCACCATACCGGTGGAGAGACGCGCTACGGCGTGGAAAGCCGGGCGCAGGTCGGTGAGCGAGGCGCCGCCGCCGTATGCGATCTGATCGCCGATCCGGCCATCAACGGCGAAGGTGCGGGACGCCATGACCCGGTCACGCTGATGCTGGTCGGCCACGGATCATGGATCACCGCCACCATCGCCAACCTGCTCGGGCTCGACCCGAACGGCATGAACGCCCTCGGCGGACTGCGCAATGCCAGCTGGTGCCGGCTCAAGGTGCGGCATACCGTCAACGGCCAGCCGGTGGACACGCCATACTTCGAACTCGACGAATACAACAAGACTCCGGCCGTTGCGGACAGCGCCGACTGGGAGAACGGTCCGTCCGATCTTCGAGGAGCCGGCATGCTGGATTGGCGGCCCGTCATATGGTGAGACAGCATGGCGTGTCATGCTCATATGCGCATGTCCGTGCCGGACCCGCCGTATGCGCAAATTCGAACGGTGGGTCTAGACTGATTCCGGTTTACGACCGTACAGCGATAGAACACTGGAAAGCGCGGAAGGCGGGTGAGCGTCATGCTGAGAATCTTCAGCTCAATCAACAACCAGGTCGAGCAGATCGAGAAACCCGAGAACGGCTCCTGGCTCTGTCTGAGCGAGCCGACAGATGTGGAGCTCGCCACCGTCGCATCCCAGACCGGCATCGACCTGGCCGATCTGCGTGCCCCTCTGGATGACGAGGAACGCTCCCGCGTGGATGTCGAAGACGACTACACGATGATCATCGTGGACATCCCCACCGTGGAGGAGCGTGGCGGACGCGACTGGTACGAGACCATCCCTCTGTCGATCATCGTGACCGAAAACCTCATCATCACCGTCTGCATGCAGGACACGCCCGTGCTGCACCCGTTCATGGAAGGCACCATCCGTGGGTTCAACACCTACATGCGATCCCGGTTCATCCTGCAGATCCTCTACCGCAATGCCACGATGTACCTGCGATACCTGCGCATCATCGACCGCGAAAGCGACAAGCTCGAACTGAAGCTGCGTCACTCCATGCAGAACCGTGAGATCGTGATGCTCATGGAGCTGTCGAAGACCTTGGTGTACTTCACCACGTCGTTGAAGTCGAACGAAATCGTGATGGAGAAGCTCACCACCCTGCAGCGCATCAAGCAGTATCCGGACGACGAGGACCTGCTCGACGACGTCATCACCGAGAACAAGCAGGCCATCGAGATGGCCAACATCTACAGCGGGGTCCTTGCGAACATGACCGACGCCTTCGCGTCGATCGTGTCCAACAACCTGAACAATGTGATGCGCATCTTCACGATCATCTCCATCACGCTGTCCATCCCGACGCTCATCTTCTCGATGTACGGCATGAACTTCGTGCCCGGACAGCTGGGCATGCCGTTCACCGACAAGACCTGGGGATTCACGCTCATCATCGTGATCTCCATCGTGCTCTCCGGCGTGGTCACCTGGTTCCTCACCCGCTCCCGACTGTTCAAATGAGTTTGGATTGCCCTGTGCATGCTGTGATGAATGCTGTGAAGGGTCTTTTTATCATGAGGTCAAAGTGCTGATGCTGCCGTCGCGACGTCCGGTCCCATGCCGTGAAGACGGGGACATCCTAGGCCATGGCGCGGATCGGGCCGGGGCGGCTCATTCCATCCGACGCAGTATGCGGCGGCATGCGATCCGGGCGATTGCCGTGGCATCGGGCATGGTCGCATTGCTTTCCGGATGCGGACAGATCCAGGTGACGGCCGTATCGGGCGCACCGGAAGGCCCGACCATCGCCATCGGCGTCGCGGCGGACGAGCCGGGCGTCAGCGTGTGGCACGATGGCACATACGAGGGATTCGACGTGACTGTGGCGAAATATGTGGCGTCACGTCTCGGATACGCGAACAAACAGATCGTATTCAAGCAGGTGCGTCCCGAAAACCGTCAATCCATGCTTGACAGCGGACAGGTCGATC
The DNA here is from genome assembly GCF_006408915.1 of Bifidobacterium sp. UTCIF-1. NCBI lineage: Bacteria > Bacillati > Actinomycetota > Actinomycetes > Bifidobacteriales > Bifidobacteriaceae > Bifidobacterium > Bifidobacterium sp. UTCIF-1. The sequence goes on along the minus strand of NZ_JFAG01000010.1, from coordinate 11,416 downwards.
TGGTGGTGGCATCCTGGGCCATCACCGACGAGTCCCGCGCCGCGGTCGATTTCGCCGGACCATACCTGACCACCGGCGTGGGGCTTCTGGTACGCGCAGACGACCGTACGACGCTCTCCGCGGACGGCGACAGTGTGGGCGAGCTCGGGCGACGCAATATCTGCGTGGTGAAAGGCGACGAAACGGCATCGATGCTCCTCGAAAACCATAGTGATGCCGTGGCGCAGGAACGCGACAGCTACGCCCAGTGCGTCACTGCGCTCGAAGCGGGATCGGCCGACGCCATCGCCTCGGACCAGGTGGTGCTGGCCGGTCTGCGACAGGCCAACGGTCCGCAGTACTCGGCTCTTCTGACGGATGCGGGAACCGTCTCATACGGAATCGCTGTCGGCAAAGGCAATGCCCGGTTGGCCGGAACGATAGCGCAGTCACTCAAGGACATGGTTGCGGACGGCAGCTGGGACGACGCCCGCAGCACGCTGGAGAACCAGACCATGCTCGCTATTTCGCGTGACGGCACTCCCGGCGCCATCGTCTCGGATGATGAATAACGAAAAGGAACGTGTCCAGTTACGCGGCTACCTTGCTGATTTATGAGTGACAACGAGAAGAGCACGCAAACCGAAGAGCCCGGCTTCCGTTATAACGCCCGATTGGCGCAGGACATCGAGAACAAATGGCAGAAGATCTGGGATGAACGCGGCACGTTCTGGGCCGCCAACGTCAATGGCGACCTGAAGGACGGCAAGGGGCGCAACGCCGACGGCCGCACCGCCTATTTCGCCATGGATATGTTCCCCTACCCCTCCGGCAAAGGCCTGCATGTCGGTCATCCGCTGGGCTATCTGGCCTCCGATGTCGTGAGCCGCTATCACCGCATGAAGGGCGAGAACGTGCTGCACGCCATGGGCTACGACGCCTTCGGTCTGCCTGCCGAACAATATGCCGTGCAGACCGGCCAGCATCCGCGCGTGACCACCGAAGCGAACATCGCCAACATGTCCCGTCAGCTGCACCGCATGGGCCTGTCGTTCGACAACCGCCGCACCTTCGCCACCATCGACCCCGGCTATGTACGCTGGACGCAGTGGATCTTCTCCCGCATCTACGAATCCTGGTATGACGACGAGGCCACCAACCCTTCCGGGACCAAGGGCTCCGCGCGTCCGATCAGCGAGCTTGTGACCAAGTTCGAGTCCGGCGAGAAGGCCATCCCCGGCCATGAGCATGACGGCAAGGCATGGGCCGACCTGACCGATGCGGAGCAGCAGGATATACTGAACGACTTCCGACTGGCATACATCTCCAAGTCACCGGTCAACTGGTGCCCCGGTCTGGGAACCGTGCTCGCCAACGAGGAGGTCACCGCCGAGGGCAAGTCCGAGCGCGGCAACTTCCCGGTGTTCCAGCGTGAACTGCGCCAGTGGTCCATGCGCATCACCAAGTACGGCCATCGTCTGATCGAGGACCTCGACGGCATCGACTGGCCCGAGAAGGTCAAGCTCATGCAGCGCAACTGGATCGGTGAATCCCATGGTGCCTCCGTGCACTTCAGCGTTGCCACCGCCGATGGCGACAAGGACATGGAAATCTACACCACCCGTCCCGACACCCTGTTCGGCACCACCTTCGCCGTGGTCTCCCCGGAGCATAACCTGCTGCAGTACGTCCCCGCCGAATGGCCTGCCGGCATACCCGAAGCATGGAAGGGCGGCTACGCCAGCCCTGCGGAAGGAGTCAAGGCATACCGTCTCGCCGCCGAATCCAAGACCGCCAAGGACCGTGTGGACGAGGGCGGCGAGAAGACCGGTCTGTTCACCGGCCTGTACGCCACAAACCCGATCACCGGCGCGAAGCTTCCGCTGTTCACCGCAGACTACGTGCTGATGGACTACGGCACCGGTGCCATCATGGCCGTGCCCGGTGGCGACCAGCGTGACTACGATTTCGCCGTCAAGTTCGGCCTGCCGGTGATCTACACCGTTCAGCCGCTGCCGGATTCCGGCGACGATCTGGCCGATTACGAAGGCAAGGCGCCGTTCGTCTCGCATGACGGCATCGTGATCAACTCCTCGGTGGACGTTACGGCGGCCAAGGGCGACGCGCTGTCCCTGAACGGGCTTCGCGTCGATGACGCCATCGCCAAGGTCAACGAATGGCTCGAATCCGCCGGCGTGGGCAAGGGCACGGTGAGCTACCGTCTGCGCGACTGGCTGTTCTCCCGCCAGCGCTACTGGGGAGAGCCCTTCCCTATCGTCTATGGCGAGGACGGCACCCCGCACCTGCTGCCGGACTCCGCGCTGCCCATCAACCTTCCCGACGTGCCCGACTACGAGCCGCGCACCTTCGACCCGATGGACGCCGAGTCCAACCCCGAGGCGCCGCTGAGCCGCAACGAGGACTGGGTCAAGGTCGAGCTCGATCTGGGCGATGGCGTCAAGACCTATTACCGTGACACCAACACCATGCCGAACTGGGCCGGCTCCTGCTGGTACTACATGCGTTACATCGATCCGGCCGACACCAAGCACATGGTCGAAAAGGACGAGTTCGACTACTGGATGGGCCCGAACCACAACAAGTACTCCGGCGACGAGGGTGGCGTGGACCTCTACATCGGCGGCGTGGAGCATGCGGTGCTGCACCTGCTGTACTCCCGCTTCTGGCACAAGATCCTCTTCGACCTGGGCTACGTGGACTCCGCCGAACCGTTCCACAAGCTGTTCAACCAAGGCATGATCCAGGCCTACGCCTACACCGACGACCGTGGTCAGTACGTGCCGGCCGACGAGGTCGTGGAAGGTCCGGCCGACGCCTCCGGCGAGCCGACGTTCACCTGGAACGGCGAACACGCCAACCGTGAGTTCGGCAAGATGGGCAAGTCACTCAAGAACATCGTGACCCCGGACTTCATGTACGAGAACTACGGCGCCGACACCTTCCGCCTGTACGAGATGAGCATGGGCCCGCTGGACGAGTCCCGCCCGTGGAACACGCGCAACGTGGTGGGCGGCATGCGCTTCCTGCAACGCCTGTGGCGCAACGTGGTCGATGAGACCACCGGCGAGGTGCACGTGTCCGAAGACACTCCGGACGAGAAGACGCTCAAGCTGCTCAACAACACCATCGCCGAAGTGACCGTGGAGATGGAGGGCATGCGTCCGAACACCGCCATCGCCAAGCTCATCGTGCTCAACAACCATCTGACTTCACTGAAGTCCGTGCCCCGTGCCGCCGTGGAGCCGCTGATCCTCATGCTGGCACCGATCGCGCCGCATATCTGCGAGGAGATGTGGAACAAGCTCGGACACCCCGAATCCCTCTCCGCCGAACCGTGGCCGGTGGCCGACGAGCGCTACGTGGGCCATGACACCGTGACCGCCGTGGTGCAGATCAAGGGCAAGGTGCGCGCCAAGCTCGAAGTTCCGGTCGACATCGATCCGGCCGACCTCGAGAAGCAGGCGCTGGAGGCTGTGGCGGACCGTCTTGGCGGCAAGCAGCCGCGCAAGGTCATCGTCAAGGCGCCGAAGATCGTCTCCATCGTGCCCGCCGAATAAGGACGGCCGACACCGGCAATGTGGATAACTCCAGAAGCTGGAACCACATACCCCGATTCAGCTGGACATTATGCCCATGCGTCCATCACCGTGGATGCATGGGCATTTTTCGTATCGCGTCAACAGCGTCAACATCGCCAGCAAGATCAACGGCGTCATCGGCATCATGTCGGCTGCAGGGCTTGCACGGCGGATTCGATCGCATCGGATCCGGATTCGGGCATGCCACGCAAACCGCGCGCGATGCCGGTCGCGTCGGAGAGATTCCTCCACCACCTGGTTATGAGGGTATCCATCCATTGCCGGATCGGGTTGCGGCCGACAGATCGTCATCCGATGATTCAAGTCATTCATCCGGCTTCGATGATGTGGCAGCGGCCGGCACAATGGCGCGCGACCGGAAACCGCTCGGCGAACTGATCGGAGTACGGCTCTCGGATTCGGTCGCAGAAGGTGCAAGACGGAACCGGGACAAGCCACGCGTGGTGTTCACGGTCAACCATGCGCTGGCGGTGATCCTGATCCTGATCGCGGCATTGGGCGCCAGCTTGGCGTTGCTGGTGCAGCAGTCGATGAATCTGACGGCATTGTCATCAGGCATCGGCACCTCATCAGACATCGGCACAGCGCAGCTGGATGGCGGCGAAGCGGATGCGGACGGCGACACTCGAACAGGTGATACCGATCCCGGTGACGATGCCCCCTCCAACCCTGGTCTCGACACCGGTTCCGCCGCCGGCGACGATAGTGAAGCCGATCCCTTGCCGCAGGCCGATGACCACCGCATCGATCTCAACACGGCCACATCCGAGCAATTGCAGACCATCAACGGCATCGGACCGACCATGGCGGAGCGTATTCTCGCCCATCGCGAATCCATCGGACGGTTCTCATCAGTCGATCAGCTTCTCGACGTCGACGGCATCGGCTCCAAAACCCTGGAGAAGATGCGGGGGCAGGTGACGGTGCGATGAACACCGCAACGCATATCGTGCATGATGCACCGCCCGCCATCGCCGGAGCGGATTGGATGCTACGCGAACAGGGCAGTCGGGACTGGCGCATGCTTCCGGTGGCGCTGGCGCTGTGGGCGTCCAGCCTTGCATCGCATATCGCATTCGACCGATGGTCCGGCCAACAGCGCATCGACATCCCTGCCGGGTCGTTTGGCATGACTATATTGCCGATAACCGTTTTCGCCATCATGACGGTACTGACATTGGCCGTGCTCTGTGCGGCGTTCCATACCAAGGCGCGTTGGGCTGGTGCGATCGCGGTATGCCTCGCCATGGCCTGTATCGGTGGCATTACCGCTATTGCCGCCGACACAGCCGAATGGCGCGACCCTGCGGCGATATGGGCCAGAAACCAGGGTGGTCTGACACAGGTGCATGCCACGGTGTCCGCTCCCGTCATGACCTCCGACCAGAGTGAGTACGGTTGCCGGATTGATGTGCGGCTCAACGATATTGCGCCTGCCATGCAGGGAGCGGATGGCGGATTCCGGCATTCGTCGGCGGACGTCCGTGTATATGCCGCGGAATCGTATTGCTCCCGATTCCGCAGAGGGGCGACGTATCGCTTGTCCGGCACCCTGCAGGAAGCCGAATACGGGCGTATGCCGTTATGGCTCCTGCTGCAGGGCGGCGATTCCGTCGTGCGGATGGCCGATGGGCCACCGTACCGGACCGCCATAGAGCATATGCAGCAGTCGTTCTTCCTGATCACCGAGCAGTTGTCCGATCAGGGACGCGTACTCGTGCCGGGACTGACCATGGGCGTGCTGGGACAGGATTACGTGAGCGTGTCGCCTTCGGACCACATCGGCTCGCCTCTCGACGACACCTATGCGGCCACGCTTGAAGAACGGTTCCGCCGATCCGGCATCATGCATCTGATGGCCGTCTCCGGAGGCCATTTCATCATGCTGGCGGAAGCGGTCCGACGCCTATGCCGACGATGGCTGATATGCCGGCAGCTCAGCGCCGGAGCGGTCGCCGGCGCGTATCTGGTCCTGGCCCTATTGGTCTATCCCAGTGATTCGGTGACCCGTGCGCTGATCATGGGCCTGATCGGCGCCGGAGCCTATGCGCTGGGACGCCGATCCCAGTCATTGAGCGCCCTGTGCTGGACGGTGACCGGTACGCTCATCCTCGAACCGAAAATGTCGCAGAGCTATGGATTCGCGTTGTCCTCGGCAGCGGTGCTCGGCATGGTGCTGTTCGCCGGACCGATCGGCAAGGCGCTGGGACGCATGCTGCCGGAAGCCCTCGCACAGATGGTGGCGATGACCGTGGCGGCACAGTTGTTCACACTGCCGATTCAGATACTGATGGAACCTGAGCTGCCGTTGCTTTCCATACCGGCGAACATACTGGTCTCACCTGTTGTGGGCTTCTCGACGATTACCGGGCTCATGGCGCTCGCATGCGCATGGTGCCTGCCATGGTTGGCAGGCGCGCTCGCCTGGGTCGCCTCGGCAGGCACATTGGTGATGGAACGGGTGGCGATGTGGCTGGGCGGCAGCACATGGTCTGTGATGCCCTGGCCGGATGGGATATCCGGCGCCGTACTGATTCTGCTCATTGAAGCCGCCTGCATGGTGATCGTCATGGCCGTGAGCCGATTCGCGCGTCGCCGCACCATACCGGACATTCGGCCTTCCGGACAACGGTTCGGCTCATCGCGCCGGGTACGGTTCGCCATCTGGTGGCAGGAGACGCGGCGCATGCTCCATATGACCGCATCAGACGGGAGCACATGACTCACCATTGGCCGCAATCCCATGCGGAAGATGTCATCCGAGTCGTTTCAGCAGCGATTCCACATGCCCCTTGGCCCGCACATTGTAACGTGCCAGTTCGATGCGCCCATCGGCGGCGATGGCGAACGTGGAACGCAATACGCCCACGTGCGTCTTGCCGTACAGCTTCTTTTCGCCGTATGCGGCATACCGTTTGTGCACGGTGAGGTCCGGGTCGGACAGCAGCGGGAACGACAGGTGGTCGCGCTCGCGGAACCGCTGCAGCTTGGCCACGGGATCCTTGGATACGCCGAGCACCGTGTAGCCGAGCGACTCGAGGCGGGCCATGTTATCACGGAAGTCGCAGGCTTCGGTGGTGCAGCCGGGGGTCATTGCGGCGGGATAGAAGTACAGGATCACGTTGCGGCCGGCCGTGGTAAGCGCGGACAGCGTGACGCTGGTCTGGCTGCCGTCCGGTTCGACGGCGGTCAGCGTGAAATCAGGCGCAGGCTGGCCGGGCTCAAGCCGTGCGGGCATCGTCGCCGCGTCAGTGGCGTTGTTCATATCCTGGGGTTCGATATCGCTCATACCGTCCATCGTAGTGCGCGGAACCGGGCAATGGCGGGGCTGACACCGATTATGTCGGGCTTTGTCCAAAGGATGTGGGGTGATGGAAGGCATGGCCAGATCAACAGCGAATGCACCGGTGACGGTGGTGCCGGGCGGAGACTCATATCTGAACTCCATGCGCGTCAAGGAACTCTGCACGGCGGCGCTCAGGGCGCGCCCGGACGCGGAATTCATCGAACTGGACGCCACCGGAGCCGACCGGTATGCATTCGATGAGGCCGTAAGCCCCTCGCTGCTCTCCGATGTGGCGGTGGTCAGGGTCGACAACCTGCAGAACGCGGACGAGAAACTCGCCGAAGCCATCCTCGCCTACACCAAACAGGCCGTCAGGGACCCGCAGGGTTCCAGCGTGGTGATATGCCAGCATGAAGGCGGGGCAAAAGGCAAACGCCTCCTCGACCAACTGGTGAAGGCCGGGGCGCGCACGGAGGATGTACCGGACCTGAAGAAGCCGGACGCGCAGCTGAACTTCGTCTACAAGGAATTCGAGAAGCGCAAACGGCGAGTGGAACCGGCAGCAGCGCAACAGCTGGTCGCCGTACTCGGCGGCAAGACCGGCGAACTCGCCGCGATGTGTGAGCAGCTGTGCTTTGATTTCGACGACGATCCCATCGCGTTGCAGCGTGTCAACCAGTATTTGACCACCAATCCACAGGTCACCGGCTTCGCTGTCGCCGACAAGGCGCTTGAAGGGCACACGTCGCAGGCCATCGTCATGATGCGTGCCGCTGTGGAGCAGGGGACCGACCCGATAGCGCTGATCGGCGCCCTGGCCATGAAACTGCGGACATTGGCCAAGGCTTCCGCGGTGAAATCCGGCACCATCTCGCAAGCGGAGGCCAAAACGAACCCCTGGGTGTTGCGCAACGCCGCAAGACAGCTTGGCGGCTGGACCTCTGCGGGAATGTCCCATTGCATCCGCATGCTGGCGTGGGCCGACGAGCAGAGCAAAACCAACGGAGGAGACCCGCTCTACGCGCTGGAACGCTGCATCGAGGACATCAGCCACAAAGGACGACCGGCATAGACCGGCATAAACCCTCCCGAGGCGCGCGAGGCGCTCGACACCAATACCAGCGGACACACAGACAGTACAGAGGATGACACCGGACATGAACACGATCACGACACACGCATCCACCGCACAAGCCATGCGGCAGCTCGGCGCACAGGTGGCCGGCCAAGTCAGAGGAGGTGACGTGCTGCTGCTCTCCGGGCCGCTCGGCGCCGGCAAAACCACGTTCGCCCAAGGATTCGGCGCGGGATTGGGCATCGAGGAGCCCATCGTCTCACCCACCTTCACCATCGCCCGCGAACTGGACGGACGATTCGCCAACGGAACCGCCGCCCATCTGGTCCATGTGGACGCATACCGACTCGGAGGTGCCGCATACGCACCCGGACAGGACGCCATCGGCCGGCTCCTTGACGAACTCGAATCGCTCGGCCTCGACGAAGAACTCGAAGACCCCGGCGAGAACACCGTGGTGCTGATGGAATGGGGCGAACAGATGGCCACCGCATTGGCCGACGAACGATTGGAAATCCACATCGGCAGACCATTGGATCCGACGGCCATCAGGGAGCACGGCGACCAGGACGGCCTGCAAGACAGCCAGCCTGTGCTCACCAGCAACGGCATCCGCACGGTGACCTTCGTACCAGTGGGCGTCCGCTGGCAAGGCTTCACCATATAAGAGACCAACGAGCCACAATGGGCAGCGTCCGCACGCACGCGCCCACAGGCTCTCTTCGATGTACACTCTCTAAAGGTTCGGTACGGATAATGCCAAGTGCGCGTGAGCATACAGCTAGGAGGATACATGGGTTGCACACTGGTGATTGACACCTCATTCGGTTCGACGGTCGGCGTCGTGGGGCATGAGCCCATCGTCGAAACGGATTCGCGCACCCATGTGGAGAAGCTGCAGGTCAACATCGCACGTGCAGTGGAACAGGCCGGATTCGCCCCACAGGACATCAGCACCATCGTGGCAGGCATAGGCCCCGCCCCCTTCACCGGTTTGCGTGTGGGAATCGTGGCTGCCAAGGCGCTCGCCTTCGCCACCGGCGCCAAGCTGCTCGGCCAGAACGCACTCGAGCCGCAGGCGCAATGGAACGCAATACGCCGCGGGAAGAACGGCACTCTCGGCAATCCGCGCAATCGACATGTGCTGACGTTGGCGGTCAACGATGCACGCCGCAGGCAACTGTATTTCGAATTGTGCTCAAGTCCGGCTGCGGATCAAGGGACGGATGCTCCCGAGCCTGCCAAGCCCCTGATCGCGATGGACATCGATTATCCGGCCTCCATCGTGGACCGTGTGAACCAAGCCGTCGAAGCGTACGCCGCCGACGTTGACGGCGATGTGATCGTGGACGTGATCGGCCACGGCGCTCGCAGGTATGCTTCCGTGCTGGCCGATATCAGGCATCTGGGTGATATCGACGACGAATCGGTGCTCGACCAGGGTGCGCAGGGGCTGGGCATATTCGCGGCGGAGGCGCTGCTGAACTCCGGCCTGCATCCGGATGCTCCGGTCGAACCGTTGTATCTCCGCCGTCCTGACGCTGAGATTCCGGCGCCGCTGAAGCATGTGCTTGGCCATGAAGGTGCGGAGCGTAACGCCTGATGCTGATCACCCAACAAGAACTCGGCCATGAACAGGCCGTTGCCGCCATGCGGTCGCTGGAAGTGGAGCTCTTCGGCAACCACGCATGGAGCGAGGCCTCGGTGAGGCAGGAACTGGAACTGCCGAGCCGCACCTACGTGTTCGATGTCGCGGAACCGATGCCGCAATCGGATGCCGATGCGCCCTCGGTTCGCGGATTCGCGGGATACTGGTATGACGGTGAGGACGCGGAAATCATGGATGTCGGCGTCGGCAAAGCCTACCAGCGGCACGGCATAGCCCGGGCTCTGATGACGGCGCTCATAGACCATGCCCGTGCGGCCGGCGCGCGAAGGATGCTGCTGGAAGTCAGTGTGATTAATGCGCCTGCCCTCGCCTTGTATCGGGGCTTCGGATTCGAACGCATCGGACTGCGCAAACGCTATTACCAGCCCGAGGGCATCGACGCCTATGTGATGGCCTTGGACCTGCAGCCGCGCGTCGTGGGATTCCAACCTTCCGGAGCCGGCGGCGCCAACGTCGCCGAGGCGATTGGTGCGGAGTCCGGAGGGTGCATCGATGAGAATGCCGATGAACGGCAGAAGAGAAGTGGACAGGAGCTGTAACCATGAGCGAGCCGATTGTATTGGGCATCGAATCCACCTGTGACGAAACCGCGGCCGCCATCGTGCGTGGCCGCGAGCTGCTGTCCAATGTGGTGGCTTCGTCAATGGAGGAACATGCGCGTTATGGAGGTGTGATTCCGGAAATCGCTTCACGTGCGCACGCCGAGGCGTTCGTGCCATGTGTCTCCAAGGCGTTGGCCGACGCGGATATGACCTTGGCTGATGTCGATGCCATTGCGGTCTCCGCCGGTCCGGGGCTGGCCGGCTGTCTGGCCGTGGGCGTCTCCGGTGCCAAAGCGCTGGCATGGGCTGCGAACAAGCCGATCTATGGTATCAACCATGTCATAGGCCACATCGCGGTCACCCAGTTGCAGTTTGGCGCCTTCCCTCCGGATACGCTGGCTCTCATCGTCTCAGGAGGCCATACCTCGCTGCTGCATGTGGAGGATATGCCGCGCAGAATCGACGTGGTCGGCACGACGCTCGACGATGCGGCGGGAGAATGCTTCGACAAGGTGGCGCGCCTGCTCGGCTTCCCCTATCCGGGCGGCCCGCACATCGACCGTCATGCCCAGCACGGCGACCCTCATGCGATCCGTGTGCCGCAGGGCCTCACCCAGGGCAAGGCAGGAGCTGCGCATCCGTATGATTTCAGCTTCTCCGGTGTCAAAACCGCCGTGGCCCGTTGGGTGGAAGGGGAGCAGGCCGCAGGGCGGGAGATTCCAGTGGATGATGTCTGCGCCTCCCTGGCCGACTCGGTGGCCACCGTGCTGGCCCGTAAGGCCATGCGCGGCTGTGAGCAGTATGGCTCCGATACGCTGATCGTTGGCGGAGGATTCTCCGCCAACTCGCAGTTGCGCGCCAAGCTGCTCGAATTCGGCGAGCGTCATGGTGTCGATGTACGCATCCCGCAGATCAAGCTCTGCACCGACAATGGTGCCATGGTCGCCATGCTCGGCGTGAACCTGGTCGAAGCCGGTGTGGCTCCCAGCGCACCTGACTTTCCGATCGATTCCACCATGCCGCTGACTCAAGTGTCAATGTGATTTCGTGCGGATGCCTGAAATCGGCGGAATAAGGCGCGACATGCCTACACGCATGTAATTTGCTTTTTTTCAGACGGCATGTAAGATATGTGACTTGTGCGCGAGAGAAATCTCAAGCATGACAGCATTCCTGCGTAGCTCAGTTGGCAGAGCATCCGACTGTTAATCGGACGGTCGCTGGTTCAAGCCCAGCCGCAGGAGC
>NZ_JFAG01000009.1:0-126662 GCF_006408915.1 Bifidobacterium sp. UTCIF-1 | reverse complement strand
ACACGAAAGCCTGTCCCGGAGGCCAAGAAACCGTCCGAATCGTGCTACAGGGACGTGAAAATCTGTCCCTGAATCCGTAATGCGCTGTTTTTCGCTTACAGGGACAAGCTCCGTATAGGGGATTTGGTGCTGTGCGTGGGCTGGTTGCGAAAAATGGCGGAATTTCGCGGTTTTGTGCAATCTTGGATTTGTCCCGGTAGTGGTGTCGATCGTTTGACGGGTGTTCCGGGACAACAGTCCTGTCCCGGAATCGCGGAACTGGCCGAATCGCGCTACAGGGACACGAAAACTTGTCTCTGAAACCAAGAAATCATCTGAATCGCGCTACCGGGACAGAAAAACTTGTCTCGGTAGCGGTTTCGATCGTTTGACGGGTGTTCCGGGACAACAGTCCTGTCCCGGAATCGCAAAACTGGCCGAATCCCGCTACAGGGACACGAAAACCTGTCTCTGAAACCAAGAAACCGTCTGAATCGCGCTACCGGGACAGAAAAACTTGTCTCGGTAGCGGTGTTGATCGTCCGACGGGTGTTCCGGGACAACAATCCTGTCCCGGAATCGCAAAACTGGCCGAAATGAGCTACCGGGACACGAAGAACTGTTCCGGATAGGAGCCGGCCGATACTGCGCACAACGCACGCCAAGCGTGCCAGTCTCCCACAATCACTCCAAATGACTGCTGCGGTAATGCAATGGCGAATCCCCGTATCTGCGTTGGAACGCATGGGAGAAACTGCGCACGCTGGGAAACCCTGCATCCCGGGCGATGGAAGACAGGCTGCGCACGTTCTGATACATCAGTTGCTGGTATGCATCTTCAAGTCGCAAACCGGTCAGGTACTCCTTGAAGCTAATGCCGGTGCCGTCTTTGAACAAACGGCAGAAATGCTCCCGGCTGTACCCGAAATGCTGAGCCAGATCGTCTGCGGTGATGTATTCGGTGTGGTGTGATTCCAGATACCCGATTATTGGTTGGATTACATTCCGTCCGTTTCTGGTGATCGGCTGTTTTCGTGGTCCGACCACGAATCGCCGGTAAGTCATATACAGCATCTCATACAGCAGCGCATTGATATGCATCGGGGTTTCCGGTCCGAGCCGATTCGTCGCATCCAGCATCTCTGCGCACAATTCCGCCATCTGCTTTCGGTCCTCATCGGTCGCACTTGGCGCATCAGGACTTAGCAGAAAGCGTTCGGCGAATTCGTAGACCTGTTTCACACGCTCGCCATCGTAGCTGACGGAGAGAATCAGCGGTGGTTTGCCATTCCTGTTTTCCGTGACAAAACTATGCACGGCATAGGGGCTGCTGATGCACAACTTGCCTGGAAACAATGGCTCCACACGTTCATCCACGGTCACTGTTCCGGACCCCTCGACGACGTAGTTGATCTCCAAGCCGGAATGCCAATGAGCCGGAACAATCTCACGCTCATGATGCACCAGAATCAGCGCGATGTATTTGGAAGAGTACATGGCCTGCTCGCAGAAATCCTTATCCAGCGTAGGGCCGTACACATTGTAGAACTCGTTGGCCATGGTTCTTCCTTCCGTGCGCCTATGCAGGGTCTATGCAGGGTCTATGCAGAGTCTCGTCTCCGGATTCCTATGGTGTCACATTCAGCAAGCCGGCCGATCCGCGATTATCCAACTTCATCACAGAACGCTGGTGACGACGTCACAAAACAGCATACTCAGCCTATCCCGCCCATTTATCGTGGAAAACGACGACGACGTCAGCCAAGAGAAAGGAAAAGCAATGTCGCAAGCAACACCATCCGCTGCGCAAGCAACGGAGCAGACGCTCGATCCAGCGGCCAAACGGCGCATCATCATCGTATGCCTATGTGCTGCGGTGGGAGGATTCCTGTTCGGATACGATACCTCCGTCATCAACGGCGCGGTCGATTCCATCGCCGGAACCACATCCGGTTTCGGTCTGAGCAGCGGTATGAGCGGTTTTTCCGTCTCGTGCGCTCTGCTTGGATGTGTAATCGGCGCTTGGTTCACCAGTCAGATCGCCGATCGTCTCGGCCGCGTGCCCACGATTCTCATCGCCGCGATCCTGTTCATCGTCAGCTCTATCTTCTCGGCCATCGCCCCCGGCATCTGGGTGTTCATCATCTTCCGTTTCGTCGGCGGTCTGGGCGTCGGTCTCGCCTCCGTAATCGGACCGGCCTATATCGCGGAGATTGCGCCTTCGCAGATGCGCGGCTTCCTCGGCAGCTTCCAGCAGTTGGCTATCGCACTCGGCATCCTCGCCTCGGTCATCGTCAACGCTGTATTCGCCGGTGCATCCGGTGGCGCTGACGAGACGTTCTGGCTTGGTATGAGCACATGGCGTTGGATGCTGTTGTCCATGCTGCTGCCGGCTGTCATCATGCTCATCGTGTCGTTCAAGCTGCCGGAATCGCCACGATTCCTGGTGATGAAGGGCAAGGACGACAAGGCCGCTGAAATCCTCGAGCATATCGTTGGTGAAGCCGATCCGCGCGCCAAGGTCGCCGAGATCCGTCGCACGGTGCAGAGCGAGCACATCGCCCGCCTCTCCGACCTCAAGGGCCGTACCTTCGGTCTGAAAAAGGTCGTCTGGATTGCGATGGGCATCGCGATTCTACAGCAGTTGTGCGGCGTGAACATCATCCTGTACTACGATTCCAGCCTGTGGAAGTCTGTCGGCTTCAGTGAGCAGGCCGCATTGAACATCAGCGTGTACCGCACCATCGCCGCCGTGGTGGTCACCGTCATTTCCATGTTCATCGTCGATAAGATCGGTCGTCGCAACCTGCTCAAGTGGGGCTCCATCGGCATGACTGTCTTTCTGGCCGTCGCCAGTCTTGGCTTCTATCAGGCCACCGTCACCGATGCGGGCATCTCCCTGCCGGGCGCTTGGGGCCCGATTACGCTGACCGCCGTCTATGCCTTCTACCTGACGTTCTGCCTGACGTGGGGCCCTGCCATGTGGGTGGTCATCGGCGAGATCTTCCCGAACGACATCCGCGCGCTTGGTGTGGCGGTCGCCACTGCCGTCAACTGGATCGGCAACTTCCTGGTCTCCAATACTTTCCCGTCTCTTAAGGGTATGGTCGGTATCGGCAATATCTATGCGATCTACGCGGTGTTCGCTTTGCTCGGATTGATCTTCGTGGTCAAGGCTCTGCCGGAGACCGCCGGCGTGAAGCTAGAAGATATGAAGGCGGAATGATTATGAGTGGCATGATTGACAAAGACATAAACCGCATACGCCAATGGACCCCAGTGGATGAGGACCTCGACGGCATCGACGCCAACGTGCGTGAGGTCGCCGTGCAGACCCGTAAGAATTTCGGGTTCGGGGTTGATTACACGCGCTGCGAGGTATGGTCTGACCCGGAAGGCGTGGATGTGTACGCCGATGTGCCGTATCTGCCGGACGGCAATGGTTCTACCGCTCAGGGCAAGGCACATTGTCTGGATGTGTATCTGCCACATGACGCGCGGCTTCGTGGCGGTTGTTCGCTGCCGGTGATTGTGGATATCCACGGCGGTGGATTCGTGTACGGGTACAAGGATCTGAACCGGAATTTTGGCACGAATCTCGCAGCTCAGGGATTTGTCGTATTCTCTTTGGGATACCGTCTGGCACCTACTGTCGATTTCGTCGGACAGCTTGCGGACGTACTGCAGGGGCTGAACTGGGTGAAGAATCATCTGGCCGACTATCCTGCCGATCCGGATGCCATCTTCATCGCTGGTGATTCCGCTGGCGCGACTTTGGCCGAATACGCGATCTCTGTCTTGAAGAGCAGTGAGATGGCCAACGCCTTCGGATTCGGGGGTGGTACGGATGTGCCGGTTCCTGATATCGATCCGAAGGGCGCGGTGTTCTTCTCCGGTCTGTTCGATGTGGATGGTCTGGTGCATTACGAGGGCGACACGTCGATTCTGCCGTACCTTGATGCCATGGGTGGCACGTTCTTCGACAGTACCGTGGAACGAGTGCCTGCCGATATGCTTACCGCACGCGGGCTGGCAGCTTCAGGACTGATGCCGCCGACATTGCTGACGACCAGCTCCGATGATTTCCTGGAGCATGAGAGCCTGTTCTTCGCCGGACATCTGCGCCGCAACGGTGTGGTGTGCGAAATCTATGATTTAGTGCCGGAGAAAGGTCTGACTCTTGGACATATCTTCCCCGTAGGCCAAACCTGGTTGCCGGAGAGCCTGTCCGTATTGCAGGAAATTAAGCGGTTCGTATACGGATTGATTCCGCCTCATTTCCATACCACGACATGATTCGCTAAGGTTTGACCGAGCTAGTGCGGTACCGCATCGAGACGATGCTGAGTCCCGCTGTAAACGGGTCGAAACATAAGCTTTCGTTGATTGGGGTTTATGTTTCGACCCGTTTTGGGTATCTGATTCGGGTCGAAACATAATGTGCTGGCGTAGAAAACTTATGTTTCGACCCGTTACGCTGTCCCGGAATTGCGGAATGGTCCGAATCCTGCTACCGGGACATGAAAACCTGTCTCTGAAACCAAGAAATCATCTGAATCGCGCTACCGGGACAGATAATCTTGTCCCGGTAGACGAATCGATCGTTTGACAGGTGTTCCGGGACAACAGTCGTGTCCCGGAGACCAAGAAACCGGCCGAATCGCGCTACGGGGACACGAAAGCCTGTCTCTGAATCCGTAATGCGCTGTTTTTCGCTTACTGGGACAAGCTCCGTATAGGGTGCTTTAGTTGTGTGCGTGGGCTGGTTGCGAAAAATGGCGGAATTCCGCGGTTTTGTGCAATACTGGATTTGTCCCGGTAGCGGTGTTGATCGTTTGACAGGTGTTCCGGGACGACAGTCCTGTCCCGGAATCGCAAAACCGTCCGAATCTCGCTACAGGGACACGAAAACCTGTCTCTGAAACCAAGAAATCATCTGAATCGCGCTACCGGGACAGAAAGACTTGTCTCGGTAGTGGTGCCGATCGTTTGACGGGTGTTCCGGGACAACAGTCCTGTCCCGGAATCGCGGAACTGGCCGAAATGAGCTTCCGGGACACGAAAACCTGTCCCGGTAGTCGATATCAATCGATTGATTGCCTTTCCGCGACAGACAATGTGCCCCGGAAACTAAAGAAACACCCAATTCACCGGCATGTCATGGGATGCGACGTATAGACGCTGAGCCGATTGAGGCCGCCCGCGTCGTTCGTGTCGGTAGCGTCGAAAACGGCGGTGTCGCCGGACCATTGCAATGACCAATCGGCGTCCTCGATGATGTCGTAGTCGACGTTTTCGTCGTAATACCAGCCATTGCCTGTATTGCGTAACACCCAGCTGCCTGGATCGTGTATCCAGAACGTACCGCCCGAGGAGCGCATGCCGCTGTCATCTGTCGAAGTGATCACCATGCAGCCGTCCGGACTTGCCGGCGTCAGCATATGCCACCGCACGGCGATTCCGAACGACATCAGCAAGGTCATTGGAATCTGCCACAGCACTACAGCAACCACCGTTACGGCAACCAATTTCCGCCAGACGCCGGCTATCGGATGCCTGCCGGCGGCGCGTAGCACTATCAGCGTGGCGATCCACCCGACAATCTCCGCCGCCAGCAGCAACAGCATCACGGTTTCATATTGGATGACGATGCCACCGTCGAACACCCCGAGGAATAGCGGCGGCAGGGTGCAGGCATGCTCCAGACACCCGAACCGCAGGTATGCGACCAGCACCGCCACATGCACGACCGTGAGCGTCGCCGTGCACGCTGGCGCAAAACGACAGGCATATTTCATTGGCGTCTCTTTCTGCTGCTTTCTGCAGACTGTAGTTTTGCAGAAAGCAGCAGTCGATGTCTGTGCAGTCGATAGCGGTGACGATTACACAGCCGATGTCTACACCAGCGCGGCAATATTGCGGCAATCTGGAGATGCGTTCTGCCTCTGACCGCTGCCCGGCATCGCGCTGCCAACCGACTACAGCTTCGTCACGGTCTCGTCGGTGGAGAACCAGACGAATTCGTCCACGCCGCCGGCGAACGACGACGGGTACTCCGGATCGCCGGTCAATCCGTCGCCTTTCGCCGAAGGCGCAGCGAACACGTGCGCCAGGGAATCGGCCTTCCCCGCACCGGCCGAGAAGAACCAGGTGTGACGGGAGCGGGCGATCAGCGGCGCGGTGAGCGATACGCGCAGCGGCGGCATCTTGGGGGAGTGGCTCACCCCGACCGTCAGACGGTCACGCACCAGCACCTCATGGTGCCCAGAGGATGCCGGGAACAGCGACGCGTAATGACCGTCCGGTCCCATACCCAGAATCATCAGGTCGATGACCGGCTCGGGGCCGAGTTCAGCAATCAGCTCGGACTCATAGGAGCGGGCGGCGGCGTTCAGCAACGCGGCGTTCGCGGTATCTGCGGCCTTGCGCGCGGTCTCGTCGTCGCCGGCTGCGGCAGCAGTAGCCGCAGCGATTTCCTCGACTGAACGCACATCAGCCGGCATCTCATGGATATTGGATTCCGGCAGTTTGCCCTCAGTCACCAGCTGATCCAGCAGCAGCTGGTGAGCGGCCACAGCGTTGCGATCCGCGCTGTCGGCCGGCACGAAGCGCTCATCGCTGAACCAGAAATGCACGCGCGACCAGTCGATTGAAGCCGCCAGCGGGTCGGAAAGCACCAATCCCAGCGGTTTCGCGGCCGACCCGCCGGACAACGCCACGTCTACGCGCGCTCGCCGCCCGCCGCCGGGCAGACGCTCGGCGAGCAGGTCGAGCAGCGTCAGTACCAAGCGCTGCGCGCCGGCCTGAATCATCAGATCGCTATTCGGATAGACGATGAGTCTGCGGTTTGCCATGTGATGCTCCTTAGCGAGTCAGTGCCGAATCAGATCCCAGCCTTCATTGATGACCTCGGCATACACCTCATCGGGGTCGATGCGGCGCAATTCCTCGGTCAGGCAGTCCTCGATGGTGCGCACCGGCACGGAAATCGCCTGCGGCGCCTGGCCGGGCATCGAAATCAATGCCTGGTCCTCATGCGGACGCTCCAACGACACCACGCCATCCGCGCGCGTCAGATACACGCCGGTCACGGCTTCGGCGCCGTCCACATATTCGACGTCCACGTTCACGCCCAGCTTCAATCGCAGCCATGCGCACAACAGATCCATCGGCAGGAACTCCTTGGGGCCGCTCACCTTCACGGCGGTGATCGGCAGGTGCGGCGGCTGGTCGAGCATCGAAGCCAGCAGCCCGCGCCATACGGTCAGGCGGGTCCACGACAGGTCGACGTCCTCCGGAGTCCAGTTGCGGCGCAGACGCTCGATGGTGGCTTCGGGGTTATTGGAGCGCATCGCATCGGTCAGACGGCTGCGGGCCATCGCGCCCATCAGGTCCTTGGACGGATTGGACGGCGGGTTCGTCGGCCACCACGCCACCACCGGCACATCCGGCACGAGCAGCGGGATGACCATGGTGTCCGGATGGTTGATCAGTCCGTTGCGCGGGCGGAGGATGATGATCTCACCTGCGCCCGCGTCCGCGCCGAAGCGCACTTGGGCGTTCAGGTTCGACCCAGCAGGTCCGTCGGTCAGGTCAACGGCCGGATTGTCGGTCTTCTCCATCGGCTTGGCACCGGTATCAGCGGATGCGCCGCCTGCGGTGCTGTCCGCAGCGCCCGTGTCGCCCCCGGCTTCGGCGTTGTCGCTATGTTCGGTGTCCGGTACGATCGCAATCACGCGGCAGGGGTGCTCGCGGCTGGCGGCATTGGCGACTTCCAGCGCATGCTCGAGTTCGTTGTCGTCCGTGGCGATCAGCAACGTCAGCACGCGGCCGGTCGCGGATTCGCCGCGCTCCTCGTGCAGTTGCTCGATTTTATGCGCGATTTCGCGCGTACGGGTATTGGGCAGATCGATGATCATGGCATCCTCCAGTGACGGCCTTCGCGCGCCAGCATCTCATCGGCTTCGGCTGGGCCCCAAGTGCCCGAACGATAGGGCTGCGGCTGGCCGAGCGTGGACCAGAATTCTTCAATCGGATCGAGGATCTCCCAGCTCAGGTTCACCTCTTCGGTGGTCGGGAACAGCGGCGGATCGCCGAGCAGCACGTCCAGGATCAGTCGCTCATAGGCTTCCGGCGAGTTCTCGGTGAAGGAGCGGCCGTAGCTGAAGTCCATGTTCACATCACGGACCTCCATCGTGGTGCCGCCCGGCACCTTGGCGCCGAAGCGCATGGTCACGCCCTCGTCCGGCTGCACGCGAATCACGATGGCGTTCTTGCCGAGTTCGCGTACAGCGGTCTGCTCGAACGGCAGATGCGGCGCGCGCTTGAACACCACGGCGATCTCGGTCACGCGCTTGCCCAGTCGCTTGCCGGTGCGCAGGTAGAACGGTACGCCGGCCCAACGGCGGGTGTCGATATCAAGTTCGATGGCGGCGTACGTTTCCGTGGTGCTCTTGGGGTCGATGCCCTTTTCCTCGAGGTATCCGACGACCTCGTGCGAGCCCTGCCATCCCTTGGCGTACTGGCCGCGCGCGGTGTGCAGCGAGAGGTCCTTGGGCAGGCGGACCGCGGACAGCACCTTGGTTTTCTCGGCGGTCAGGTCCTTGGCGGTGAAGCTCACCGGCTCCTCCATGGCCGTCAGGGCCATGAGCTGCAGCAGGTGGTTCTGGATTACGTCGCGTGCGGCGCCGATGCCGTCATAGTAGCCGGCGCGGCCGCCGATGCCGATGTCCTCGGCCATCGTGATCTGCACATGGTCGACGTAGTTCGCGTTCCAGATCGGCTCGTACATCGCGTTGGCGAAGCGCAGTGCCAGCAGGTTCTGCACGGTTTCCTTGCCGAGGTAATGGTCGATGCGGAACACCGAGCTCGGGTCGAACACCTCGGAGACCACATGGTCGAGCTCCTTGGCGCTGGCCAGGTCATGGCCGAACGGCTTCTCGATGATTACGCGGCGCCATGCGCCCTCGGAGGAGCGCGACAGGCCGGAGGCGGCCAGCTGCTTGGCCACGATCGGGAAGGCGCGTGGCGGCACGGACATGTAGAAGGCATGGTTGCCGCGCGTGCCGCGGTCGCGGTCGAGCTCCTGTACGGTGTCGCTCAGGCGCTCGAAGGCAGCGGGGTCGTCGAAGGTGCCGCGTACGAAGCGGATGCCGGCGGCCAGGTTCTTCCAGGTCGATTCCTTGAACGGCGTGCGGCAATGCGCCTGCACGGCGGTCTTGACGAATTCGATGAAATGCTCCTGCGTCCAGTCGCGACGGGCGAAGCCGGTCAGGCCGAAGCTGGGCGGCAGCAGTCCGCGGTTGGCGAGGTCGTATACTGCCGGCAGCAGTTTCTTCTGGGCGAGGTCGCCGGTGACGCCGAAGATCACCAGGCTGCAGGGGCCGGCGATGCGGGGCAGACGCAGGTCGCGCGAGTCGCGCAACGGGTTGCTCCAGTTGGATAGTTCACTCATGGTTCCAAGGATAGCCCTGAGCCGCGGATTTATCGATAAAGTAATTGAACAATGGTTGTGAGATGCCGCATATTTCGCTTGCGGCGTGACGGCGGACTGAAGATTGGTGCGGCGTCGAGCATAAAGCCGAGCACAAAGCCGAGCGCTGATGTTTGGCGGTGCGCTCGGCGGTGCGTGCGCCGGTTGTGGCTGGCTGATGTCGGTCAATCTTCCGCGTAGCTTCAGTTGGAGGTCTGCTGGAGGCCGGATTTGGGGCGAAACATAAGGTTTCAACGTCAACGGTTTATGTTTCGCCCCGTTTTGTATGGCCAAAGTGGGGCGAAACATAAACCGATAGCGTGAGAAACTTATGTTTCGTCCCGTTTGAGAGAGTGAAAGCTCTGAAATGGATGTGGTGGGTGTGATGCTAGTGGTCTGTCTCGTAAATAATTGAGGGATTCAGCTTTTTCTCTCCCCCAGTCAGCTTCGCTGACAGCCCCCTCATCAGAGGGGGCCAGCACCGCTCAACCAATTACGAGATGGACCACTAGTGGGCATTGGCGGTTTGGCGGTTTGGCGATGGCGACAGTGGCGAGGGTGGTGACAATGGCGAGGGTGGTGACAATGGGATGCGTGGAGACTGGCCGCAGTGCCACTTTCATGAAATTCTCAGGTAACGCTTATGGTACGCGCAGAAGAGGGTTGTTTACTGTAATCAGCCGCAAGGCAGCAATAACTGAATCCCTTTCTTCTTCTCTCTTCTCTTCCTTGGAAGGCCCGGTCCCAACCGCCGGGCCTTCGTCGTTTTCTCGCGGCAGCGGCAGCGGCAAGGGTCTGAAGCCTATGCGCGGGGTCGTTTGCGCCGCTCACAGCTTGTGCTCGTAATACGTCTTGGTCAGTGTTGCGATCAGGATGTGAGCCAGCATGGCAATACCGAGTCCGTATGACATGTATCGCAAGGGAGCGGTTTCGAAGATTGCGGCAAGTGTATTACAGATGATCAGCAGGTTCAGGCCAAGTACATAGAAGATACGTGAGTTGGCGGCTTCTGCCTTCAATGTGATGAGTCGGTCTCGTTCATCACCTTTCTGAAGAGCGATGGTGTTGCCCTTGCAGAAGTATCCGCCTGCGACGCAGCATACTGCGGCTACTAAGCCCACCGCGGCGGGGCTGACAAATGACTGGAACCGAGCGCCGGACCATCCGAAGCGTATGCCAGCGCCGATAATCGTGATCAGCGCGTAGATGATCAGCGTCACCGCGGCGCCGAAGAACCGGAATCGGGCTTCCTTCATATCCCGGGCGTTCGGTTTCGGGGTACGAGGTGGGAGGATGGTTCGCTGCGGCATGCCATTCGGGTTAACGGCCGGCGGTTGTGGCTGTGGATGTGCGTACGGGCGACCGGGCTGATGGTGTCTATGATCGTCTGGTCTGTGGAATGATGTGGGATTATTGGCGCTAGACATAGCCGTTCTCCTCGTCTTCGAGTTGTTTATTGGTTTCCAGCAGGCACAGATCCTCAACGGTGGTGCCGAACACTCGTGCTATGCGGTAAGCGAGCATGAGTGAGGGGTTGTATTGCTCCTTCTCGATCGAGATAATCGTGCGCGACGACACGAACACCAGATCGGCAAGTTGCTGTTGCGTCATACCCGTTGCCATGCGATATTCACGAACCCTGGTCCTCATTGACCCGCATCACCGCCTTCTATGATCGTAACGACGCCGAAGAACTGAAGTTCGCTTCATGTGAAGCTGACTTCATATTATCAGATATGGCAGAGTGCCGCTCATTGTCGAGGCTCGGTCCGTGTCGCCGCGTATACGGTGTCTATGATCCTGAGGCTGTGTTGCTTCAGGCCGTATTGCTGTCACATGCGCCGGGCTGTTGCTGGGTGGCGACCTATTGATGTGATGCTTTGCTAACTCGATTGTGCGGGGTAAAGCAAAGCCTCGAAACCGTTGGGATTATTGGCTTCGAGGCTTGTTCGCGGTGCCCCCCGTGGGATTCGAACCCACAACCCACGAATTAAACGAATCGGATTCCGGTCATTCGATAGGGGCTTTCTTATGTTGTGAGACCAGTGTACAGCACTTGGAACCGTTGGGGTTTCAGCGGGACTGACCGGCCCCGCGAAAGCCCATACGGCCGTAGGCGACACGCCCGTCCTTTTAAGCTTTTATTTAAGCGGATTGGACGAGGGTCGCCGCGGCGCCTTCTCCGGGCGGTCCGGCATGGTGCCGTTCCCCGCGTCCGGCGCGGTTTGCCGGGGTCGCAAAAGGGAGAACGCGATCATGGAGTTCAAGGATCGCCGGCAGCCGCCGGACAGTTGGATACCGTGGCTCGACCAGTGGGTCGCGGACATGCGCTTCCGCAATCTGAGCGAGCGGAGCATCGGATATTACTGGTACAAGATCACCGATCTGGCCAGACTGACGAACAAGCCGCCGTGGCAGATCGGCCAGGCGGATCTCAAGTCGTACATCGTGCGCCCGCCGTCGAACGCGGCCCGCCGTTCGACGATGAACGCGGTGCGCAACTTTTTCGGCTGGGCCAAGAAGGCCGGCCTGCGCGCCGACAATCCGGCCGAGGATCTGCCGTCCATCAAGCGCGAGACCCGTCACAAGGTGCCGGCCCCGGAGACGGCCGTCGGTCAGGGGCTGCATGACGCCGACCGGCAGACCCGGCTCATGGTCATGCTCGCCGCCGAGGCCGGCCTGCGCCGCGCGGAGATCGCGATCGTGCGCCGCGAGGACGTGACCGAGGATCTGTCCGGCCGCAGCCTGATCGTGCACGGCAAGGGCGCGAAGGACAGGATCGTGCCGCTGACCGACGAGCTGGCCGACGCGATCCTCGCCTCGCCCAAGGGCTGGCTGTTCCCGCACGTCAGTGGCAAGGGGCCGGTGTGCGGCGACACCGTGTATCGCAGGATACAGCACGCGACCGGTTGCTCGCCGCACACGCTGCGCCACCGGTTCGCGACCGCCGCGTACATCAGCTCCGGCGGCGACATCCGCGCCGTGCAGGAGCTGCTCGGCCATGAAAGCCTCGCCACCACGCAGGCTTACGTGACCGTCACCCCGCTCAACCTGCGTTCCGTGGTCAACTCCGTCAAGCAGTACGGCGAGGGCATGAACGTCGGGCAGGTCGTGTCCACCGGCGGCGAAACGACGCCGACTACAGAGTGACAACGTAAGCATAAACGGTCTCTCCAAACTGCCAAAAGGTTTTGGAGGGGCCGTTGTTTCGTTAAACGATTAGATTTACCGATACCGTAAATGAACGGTAAACGCAGTCTGAACTTCCCGTGCAGGTGTGCGGCTGGAATGATTGTTAACGTTGTCATAAACGCGGTTCTACGCTACCGTCTTGTGCTTCGGGCTTGACGGAAAGGGACGAGTATGGCCAGCGATGGCCGGCCCGCTTCAAGGACGAACCATCATACGCGCCGCACCGCCGGCGACGACCAGATACCCGCACGTCTC
This sequence comes from Bifidobacterium sp. UTCIF-1, assembly GCF_006408915.1. Taxonomy (NCBI): domain Bacteria; kingdom Bacillati; phylum Actinomycetota; class Actinomycetes; order Bifidobacteriales; family Bifidobacteriaceae; genus Bifidobacterium; species Bifidobacterium sp. UTCIF-1. Next base: position 113,764 of record NZ_JFAG01000009.1, on the reverse strand, counting down.
TCCCTGACCACGTCGGCGTATCGGAAAGCAAGACGAGAGAACCCCATGAGCAAGAAGAACATGATGCCCGAACCGTGGAACGACTGGGTCGACGAATGGTCCGCGGACATGCGGCTGCGCAGCCTGAGCGAGAACACCATCAACCTGCGCCGCTACCAGATCGGCGCGTTCGCCCGGCACACCGGCAAGCATCCCGGCGAGGTCACGGCCAGCGACATCCGCAAATGGCTCGGCCGTAAGGGACTGGGCAATGCGGCCAAACGCGGCGACCGATGCATGTTCTCCATGTTCTACGGCTGGGCGCAGCGCAACGGGAAGCGTCTCGACAACCCCGTGGAGGGCATGCCGACCATCAAACGCGAACAGCGCAAGAAACGAGCCGCACCAGAACAGGCCGTCCTCATCGGCCGCGACAGCAGCGACCCGCGCACCCGGCTGATCATCATGCTCGCCGCCGACGCCGGCCTACGCCGCGCCGAAATCGCCCAAGTGCGCGGCGACGACCTGATCGACGACGAACTCGGCTGGAGCCTGATCGTCCACGGCAAAGGAGGCAAGGACCGCATCGTGCCGCTAAGTGACGAACTCGCCCGGGAGATCCGCCGCCGCGGACCGGGCTGGCTGTTCCCCGGCGAGAAGGGCTGCGACCACATCTGCGGCGACACCGTATACCGACTCGTCAAGGACGCCACCGGGTACCCGCCGCACTCCCTGCGCCGCAGGTTCGCCACAGCCGCGTACATCACCTCCAACGGCAACGTCATGGCCATCAAGGAACTGCTCGGCCACGAAAGCCTCGCCACCACACAGGGCTACATCACCGTCAGCGGCCGCATGCTGCGCACCGTCATCGAACAAGCCCGCGGATACGAAGCACGAGGAACGGGAGACGGATAAAGAACCTTCGCCGGCAGTTATGCCCGCAAAAATTACAAGTATGGAAACACACTCTGACGATTGATGATGCGATGCAGCTGTCATGCGATTGCTTGACAGCATGTTGTCCCGTCCTGCATGGCGATGCTATGGATCGATGTATCAGATTGTCGAAGGGAATTCGTCATGGATGGTCACACGGTATCGGTCAGGCTTGCGGTCTGGTTCGAGGGTGTCAAGTGGCGTATTGCCGGTGGTCGTCGGGCGACGTTGCACTGGTGGTATCTGGTGTTGGCCGGCGTGCCGATTGCATGGATCGGATCTGAGGAAATCGTGGCTCCGCCTTGGGGAAACCGAGCTGGCGGGATGACCACATGATGAGAACCGCGTGCATCGTCCGTTCGGATGATGCACGCGTTCATCCCCTCGCCCGATGGCTGATGCCAGCGATTCGAGGGAGTATGAGACCATAGCGTTCGCCGCGAGGTTGCGGCGGGAAGGGGGAAGCGTCATGAACAGGCTGTTGAAGGTCGCCGTTTGTGTGTTGACGGTGGTGTTGGTCTCGGACGAGATGCTCGCCCTGCAGCACGAATACGGCAAGACGCTGATCGTCGTGACCCATGACACCGGCATCGCCGCGCAATGCGACCGGGTGCTGGAACTACACCACGCGGCATGACAGGGAGGCCATGATGCGGGGCAGGACCATTCAGCTTGCGATACTGGTGGCGGTGCTGGTCGCCGCTGTCGGTTCGTTTGTGATGCTTAGCGGGTTGGATGCCGTGGCGCCGTTGGGTGTGCGGGGCACGGTGCAGGTGTCTGGGTCGACGCCGTCCGCGCCCAGTGCGTCGACCATCGCGGGAGTCGAACGGACGGCTAGTGACACGGGCACCGACATCGTCAAATTGGTGGAGGATATCAGGGACCCGGGCGGGTCGCGCACGCTGTATGTGGCCGTCGGGGACAGGTCGGGGGAGCCGGCCGGTTGGCTGGCCGACGGGTATCCGGGGTTCACGCGTTCGATGACCACGACGGTATTGTCGTTCTCCCGGCTTTCGGGTCAGGACCCGCGCGGCAGCTACTACGTGTACGGTGATCCGGCCGCGACCCGGGCGTTCGCCGAGCGGTTCCGCACGGACGGGTACGAGGTGGATGTCAAGACCGACTACACGGCTTCGTACGCGCAGTGGCTGAGCAATCAGCCGCTGGGGGTGAGCTTTGCGGTGACGGTCCTGCTGTGCGCGATGCTGGCGGGCATGTTCGCGTTGATGAACGTCAAAGGGTATGCCGTGCAGCGTCTGCAGGGCAACTCCAGCTGGAGCGTCATCGCGCGTGACGTCCGCGCCAACATCCGCCAGACTCTGGCTGCGACCCTGGCTGTGCTGCTGGGGTTCACGGGATTCCTGGCCCTGTACAACCATGCGTCGCATATGGGCGCGGCATTGGCGTTGGCGTGCGGCGTGTTCGCCGTGTTCCTCATGGTGATCGTCGTGGCGTATCTCATCGGGTTTATGGTGGCGTCCCGTTCGCCGCTGCTGGCATCGCTCAAGGGACGACTGTCGGCGCGTTTGGCGTCCGGGCTGATCTACTGCGTGCGCGTGCCCGCCGTGATCCTGGCCGTCTGGGCGGTCACTTACGCGGGGATGGCCGCAAGCCAGGCCCTGGACCAGGCCGAAGCCCAACAGGCATGGGCCACGGCGGGCCAAGCCAGCGCCATCAGACTCAACCCCCGGCTCTCCTCCGATGAGCAGGACCGGTATTCGACCGCAACGGGCCAATGGCTGATCTCGCAGGAACGACAAGGCAGGATGATCCTCGCCGAAGAGGGATACACGCTGGAACAGCTTTCCGCCGTTACGAACCAGACGGGCTCGCCGGCGGACGGCGCGGTTTCCCTGTCCGGGAACGTGCTGGTGGTGAACTCGAACTATCTGCACGCGCAGACGGTGCAAGACGCCTCGGGCCGGCGGATCACACAAGTGCCGGGCCAGGGGGTACTGGTGGTGATACCCGCATCGAAACAGGACCAACGCGAGAAGATCGAGAACATCGTACGGGCGTTCATCGGCTCGCAGAGCCAGATGCATGGCGTCGCGACGCCCCGGATCACCGTGCTGACGGGCAAGCCCGGCCAGTCCCTGTTCGGCTACGGACAGCAGAACATGCCGAACCAGAAGACCCTGTTCCACGACGCGGTGCTCGTCGGCGTGGATTCCGACACCGGAATATTCTCGCCCGACGACTACACGGCCTACGCCTCCGCGGGCAACGCCATGCTCACCGACCCGGACCAGGCGCTCGTCTCGCTGCGCGAGGCCGGACTGCAGCCGTTCATCTACGCCGTGAGCAGCGTCAGCGCGAAGGCGGCCGCGGACTTCGCGAAGCTCCAGGCGAACCTGCGCATCCACCTGATGAACGTGCTCGTCGCCATCGCCATCCTCATCGCCTCGGCCATCGCCGCCGCCCAGACGCATGTACGCGGCGGTGCCCAACGCATCTTCGCCCGCTACGTGCACGGCTGGAGCTTCCCGGCCACCCATCGGCTCGCGATCACCGCGGAAACCATGCTGGCCCTCGCCCCGATCCTCTTCTCGGCATACCTGGTCATCCAAAGCGGACTGCGCGCCGGAACCCCTATGGGCGCCCGGAGCGTCGCCGACATCTACCTGCTGGGCGGATGGCAGCCCGCGTTCATCGCCGCTGTCACCGTCGTGAACATGCTCGTCTACCTGCTGGCGACCGCACGCTACGCGCGTATCCTCGCCGCCAACCACTCCAGAGAGGAATAAACCATGCACGACCACCACTGCCTGCCCGGCGCGCCCATCATCGCGACCGGACTCGGGAAGACCTTCGGGAAACGAACCCTGTGGCACGATCTCACGTTCCGCATCGAACCGGGACAGATGATCGCATTGACCGGACCGTCCGGCTCGGGCAAATCGACGTTGCTGAACATCATTGGCCTGCTCGACCACGCCACCGCCGGAACCCTGGAATGCGGGCCGGACGACCTGACGGCCATGAACCCGCGTCATGCCAGACTGTTCCGCAAACGCACCTTGGGCTACCTGTTCCAGGACTACGCGCTGATCGACAACGCCGACATCGAACAGAACCTCGACGTCGCAATGCACGGCACAGCCAGCCGGCAGGACAGGCGAAACCGAATCAGCCGGGCATTGGGCCGCGTCGGGCTCAAGGGACGTGAGCACGACCCCGTCTACCGGCTCTCCGGCGGCGAACAGCAACGCGTCGCGTTGGCGCGACTCATCGTCAAACGGCCCGGCGTCATCCTCGCCGACGAACCCACCGGCGCCCTCGACCACGACAACGCCGACATGGTCATCCACACCCTGCGCAGCATGGCCGAGAACGGCGCCGTCGTCATCATCGCCACCCACTCCGACCACGTCGCCAACGCCTGCGACGGCACCATCCAACTATGACGTGCCGCAAAAGGAAGGTATGGCGCATGAGCGAATTCCGCGATTGAGATTGATGTCATGCGATCGCTTGACAGCATGTTGCACTTCCGAACAGCAATGGATTAAATGAAACACGTGGTTCCGGGGCAAGGCACTCTTGGCTTGTACCTCTAGAAACACATTTCTTGAAAAGAGGATCATGTCAGTTATATCAGCGACCAATCTTTCGATCGGGTACAAGAATTCCCCGATTGTCAGTGACATCAACTTGCGGTTGAATACGGGTAGGATCGTCTGTCTGCTCGGGGCGAACGGCGCGGGCAAGACCACGTTGATGAAGACGCTGCTTGGACGAATAAGGCCCGTGAGCGGGGAGGTCACATACACCGGGACGAATATCAACGAGATGTCCGCGGCGATCGACCACCCCAGTTTCTTTCCTTACCTGAGTGGTAGAGAGAACGTCGAGGTGGTCTCCGCGTTCTGGGGTCTGGACGTGGACCCGGGTACGGCGTTGAACAGTGTGGGTATCAATCAAGCGGCGCATGGGCGGAAGGCGAAGGACTACTCGACGGGCATGAAAGAGCGTCTGGAGCTCTGTCTCGCCCTCGTGCCGCATCCGAGGTTCCTGTCCTCGACGAGCCGCAGAACGGCCTGGACCCCGATGGCATAGCCTCTCTGTCCGAAACGCTTCGCGCCTATCGGGACAAGGGCAACTGCGTCGTCATCTCCACGCATCTGCTCCATGAGATCCAGGGAGTCCCGGACGAATGCATCGTGATTCGACATGGCCGGGCCGTGCAGGTCACGGATCTGACCGGGGTGAACCTCGCGGATCTATATCAGGGGAGGTAGGGTCGTGAGCGCCGTTTCTCCTGTTCGCGCGTTGGTCGCCTATTACTGGAACGTATGGTATTTCCTCGCCGCGGCGTTCGGTGCCGTGGCGTCCCTCCTGCTGGGTGCGTGGATTTCAAGCGCGGCAAACGGAACCCCGATAACCGGAGGATACAGCTTCTTCTTCACCGGCACCCAGCCGGTGATTTGTCTTGCGCTGCTCTTCGTGTGCGATGCCAGGGTTGCGAAGGCGCACTATGGAGGTCTGCCCCGCCACGTGTATTCCGCATGGAAGCCATGCTCGCTCAGAACCATATTCCGGGCTCTGATTCTGGCCGCTGTGAACTTGCTGAGCGTATTGTGCTTCGACGTCATCATGGTTCTGACGGGTACCGGGATGCATCCGAATCTGGCTGCTGTCCTGTGCTTCGTCGTGCTGCAGAGCCTTGCGATTTCCCTGATCTACTCAATGATCGAGATTGCCGTCAATCCCGAAGTCGCCGGGATCGTCTCGGCCATCCTTTGCTATGCATGGGTTCTTCTGCCAGGCGACCTGTCCGACTATGCGACGCCCTACGTCGCGAACGCCCTACGGGTCGTCGGACTGAACCTGAACGGCACCGTGATGTCGCCGGCGGAAACGGCGAGCCGATCGCCTGTCGGCCCTGTGGTGGTGGTCGTCCCGATTGTGGTGCTCCTGGTTGTCTATGTTTTGTTGAGCTGGTTCCGTCGCGAAGGAGTGGACAGGAAATGAAGTCCCTATTGCGTATCGGGCGCGTGGCATTGATCCGTTGGTCGACGCTCACCTTTGTGGCCGTGCTGCTGCTTCCGCTGTTCTTTTTGCGTTACGGGAGCATGGGCGCGGTGGCGCAGTCGGCGATGGTGATGGCGCTTCCCATAACCACGGCCGGTCTCGTCTTCTCCCATGCGAGGGTGCCCCGCTCGTATCGTTCCTTCAGCATCCACGATCGGCTCCTGCTTCGCTTTACCTTGAAGTCACTACTGCTTGGCGTCGCGGTCAGCATCTGCCTGACTCTACTGTACGGATTTGCCGTCGGATTTATCGTCAATAAGAGACCGCTCTCGTTGCATGTCGCTTTGATGTTTGCGTTCACCGCTGTCGTTCTTTCCCTTGCATGCTTCGTCCTGCGACTCTGGGCCAGTCCTGTTGTCGCTTGGAGCATTGTCGGCTTCTTCATTCTCGCCGGCCTTCCGGTCAGCTCCGGCATGTTCGAGGGCTCGCCGATTCTGCATGCCGTTATACCGACCACATGGATGCTAAGCGGGACGCGCTTTGCCGGTTATGTGATTCCGGTCGGTGCAGTTGTTGCCATGGCAAGTGCATGGCTGCTGCTTAAGGCGGTGAAACGTGTCTAGATAACCCTGACTGGATTCTCACATGTGAGGATACAGCACTTCCGCAGATCAACATCATGTCATGCGATTGCTTGACGGGATGTTGCCCCGTCGATTGTCCTCGGATTGAATGGATATAGCGACGAAACCGAGTCCCGAGGAAGGGAAGTGATCGCAATGGAAAAATCCACTGGCGAAACACCGGTGCAAGAACGTGAAAGAAAAGTATCGTATCGTTTGCCCGTAAAATGGTGGGAGTTTTTGGCGTACGTGTTGATCCTTGCAATGGCATTGGTTTTCAACGCGATGCAATTCCCTAAATGGGTGGTCGTCCCACTCGTTCTAGCAATCCTATCAGTCCGGGCCACCCGAATACTTCTCGCAAAAAGAAAGAAGGATCGGGCAGATTAAGCCTATGAGCAAGGACATCACATGATGAGACCATAACGGCTGTCATGCGATCGCTTGACAGCATGTTGTCCCGTCCTGCATGACGCCGCTATAGCTTGATGTGTCACAGTGATTGTCGAGGGGGATTCGTCATGGATGGTCGCACGATATCGGTCAGGCTTTCGGTCTGGTTCGAGGGCGTCAAGTGGCGTATCGCCGGTGGTCGGCGGGCGACGTTGCACTGGTGGTATCTGGTGTTGGCCGGCGTGCTGATCGCATGGTTGGGTGTCGCGGAGGTCGTGGCGTTGCCAGCGTATGGCGGGTATGCGCGGGAGGTGTTCTCGAACCTGTTGGCCGGGGTGCCGTCCGCGCCACCAGCCGCCGTGCAGGTGACGGTGTTCCAGTGGTCGTGTTCGGCGGCTTGGCTGGTGTCGGCGTATCGGCAGTGGGCTCGCCGCCAGTTCGCGTGGATGATCGTGACGATGGTGTGCAGTCTGCTGTATGTGCCGTTCGTGGTCTATCTGGTGCATGAGGTGATGGACCAGCGTAAGGGAGTCGTCCGTTTGGAGGAGAAACCGGCGGAACCGGATGATATCGTTGCCGACGATGGGACGGCCGACGACGAGACGGATGCGCAAGCCCCGGAACCGCCGGTTCGTCACGGCGAGGTTTTGTCATGAACACTGTGGTCGAGGCCCGTGGCTTGATCAAGCGGTATGCGTCCGGTCCGACGGTTGGCCCGATCGATTTCGAGGCCCGGCCGGGTCAGGTGCTGGCGGTGGCCGGGTCGAATGGTGCGGGCAAGTCCACCACGCTGCGCATGGTGCTCGGCCTGTCCGCTCCCAGTCAGGGGCGGGCGTTGGTCATGGGATGCCCGTACCGGCGGTTGGAACAGCCGGGATTGCATGTGGGCGTGTTCCTGGGTGGGCGTCTGGGCGACGAGTCGATGACGGGCGGCGAGTATCTGACGTTCATGGCCGGCATGATGGGATTGCCCGACGTGCGCCGTCGTGTGCGTCACGTGCTGCGCGATTGCGGGTTGGACCGTTGGCCGAAGGCCCGGATCAAGGGGTATTCCACAGGCATGCGCCAACGGCTGGGCGTGGCCGGGGCGATGCTTGCCGACGCGCCGATCATCGTATTGGACGAGCCGTTCAACGGGCTGGACATCGCCGGCAGGCTGTGGCTGCACGGTTTGCTGCAACAGTGGGCCGCCGCCGGCAAGACCGTTATTCTGGCCGCCCACGAGATCGACGAACTGCAACGCATAGCCACCCATGTGCTGATCATCATGCACGGCAGGCAAATGGCCTGCGGTTCGCTCGAACAGGTCGCCGCTGCCGGTGGAGGCGAGTCGGGAACCGTGTTCCGGTTCGCTCCCGACGCGAACGAAACCGGGAAAGCTCTGGCGTTGGACGATCTGACCGCGATGGGAGCCGACATTCGTTCCTTGGAGGACGGCCAATACCTGGCCCGACGGACGGACGCGGCCGACGTGTTCGCCGTCGCGGCCAGACGCGATGTTCCACTGGTCCGGCTCGACCACGTCGAGCCGACGCTGCGCGAGGTGATGACCGGCATGATTCGCCGATCCTCGGGAAAGGAAGGCACGTCATGAACGGGTGCAACCAATGTTTGCGACGCATGATGCTGCTCATGCGTTACGTGGTATGCCGCCCGGCGCCGCTCATGGCATGGGCCGGACTACCGGTGGCGTTCGCCGCGTTCGCCGCACTGACCAGCGCCTCCGTCAGACTCATGCTCTCCTCCGGTTCCACACTCGATGGTCTCGCCACGCTCACGGGATTGGGGCCAAGCATCGCCGGGGCGGTCATGCCCATGAGCGAACCCGTGGCGATCATCGCTGCGCTGCTGTCCGTCCGCGTCCTGACCAACACGGCCACGGCCATGCCGTTGTTCCTGATCGAACCGAAACGAACACGACTGTTCCTGACCCTGTGCGCCGACATCGTCGCTGTCGGTCTCATCACGGTCGCAGTCGGAGGGCTCGCCGCGACCGGCGCCTCCCGTCTCATCCTCGGCTCGGTCGTACCGGCGCGAGTATGGCCCGCGCCGCTGTCCGTATCGTTGTTCCTCTGCTTTCCCGTGGCTCTGATACTTACAGGGCGCATGCTTGTCGCCGCCTCACTGTGTGTGGCCTTCAACTCGGTCGGCAAGGGCGCGGTCGTCTACATCGCCTTGTATTATCTGCTGCCCATCGTCGTAGCGAATCTGCCGAACCCGCGGACGTTGCACGAGTGGCTACCTTCCATCGCCGGCACCGCCATACTGGAACAGTCTCCCAACATGAATCCGACGTTGAGCGGGCTGGTCGCACTGGCATACGTCATCATCGCGGTCACCGCCGCATGCGTGGCCCAGACGCAAAGGGACGTCTAAAACCATGCAGAAGAACTTGCTTATGGCTGCGAAGACTCCTGTCATGCGATTGCTTGACATGATGTTGCACCGTCGACCGTTCTCGGATTGAATAGATATAGCGATGAACCCGAGTCCCGAGGAAGGGAAGTGATCGCAATGGAAAAGTCCACTCATAACATGTCGGTGCAAAACGGCGGCGTCAGACGGCTGGTCATGATCCTGGTGTGCGTATCCGTAGCATTGCAGGCTCTCGCGTTCGCGATCCCCGGAGACGTCCTGAGTTTGTTTTGTCGAGCCGCTGGAGTGTTGCTGCTGATCGCGGCCCTGCTTGCGGCTTTGAAAGGCGACGTGAAATCAAACTCCTTCCTTGCTGTAGGGATTGGCGTAGCGGCGGGTTTGGCCGCCATCGCTCTGGTGATTGCGCTCCTGTAACCCGAGCTGCAGAATCTGACGATGTTTTTCATGGCTTGCTCGGGATGCAGACGTCCAGTTGCCAGTGTCGCTGTTCCGTGCGGATGGCGAAGCTGCCGTTGGCGGTTTCGATGATGGTGCGGTAGCGGTCGAGACCGCTACCCAATCCAAGTTTCCCGTCATGTTCGGCGCTAGTGTCGCTGACGGAGATGCGGATGTCGTTTGCGTCGAAGCTGGTGGAGACGGCGTACCATTCGGTCGGGTCGGCGTGTTTGGCGATGTTCGCGTACAGTTCGGTCAACAGGCCCGTGAGCAGTCGCATCATGTCGGGCGGGAGCGGATGGCGGAGTTTGCCGAGCAGATTGTCGCCGGTGAAACCGAGCGATTCGAGTCTCGTCTCCTCGTCGTCGATCAAGGATTGCAGTTCTCCCTGTTGCGCGGATACGAGATCGCCGGCTGGAATCGGCGCCGGTGTTCCGTCTTGTGCTTCCGACGGTTCCGGCTGCGGCTGCCGCGATGGCTGTGTTTCCAGTGAGTCGATGACCGCGTGCGTGTGGGTCATGGCGCGATCGGCTGCGTCGCGTAGTTCCCGGAGCTGTTGCCGGTATTCGGGTTCGCTGTTGGGCATACCGTTGGTTTCGGCGTGGTCGATGCGCAGGATGAGGTAGGCGAGGTCGTTGCTGATGGTGTCGTGCAGGCTGCAGGCTGTATCCTCGCGTTCCTGCTGGCGGCGCAGCAGATACGAGTCATGGTCACGTTGGCGCATCATGTGCAGCAGCAGGCCGGTCAATAGCGGGAAGCAGTAGAACGCGAGGTTCTGCAATGTGGCCACCAGCAGGCGGCCTCTGCTGGGTTCGACGCCGAACGTGGTGGAGATGAGCAGCATGCCGGTGGCGATCGCACCCGACCAAGTGTCCAGGTAGGCGAGGAACCCCGTGCAGGTGATGATGACGGCAAGCGGCGTGATCATCGGCATCGCCAGCATGAGCATCTCCCCGGCCACAAGCGCCGCCCACAGGAACCATCGCGGGCGGAACATGCCGCCGATCAGACCGACGAGTATCACCAGTACCAAGGCAAGATGCTGTACGCTCACCATTGAGGAGACATACGCCGTGGCCCGGGCCATGTATTCCGCAATGAGGGCCACAGCCAGCAGCACGCAAGTTACGGCGATGACCGGATGGTCGTTGCCCGGGCCGACTCGTTCGATAAGCCGGTTTACAGCAGATCGTATCTGGCGCATGCCTCCAGCACCTCCCTGCGACTGGTCACACCGAGCTTGTCGGCCGCCCGGTGCACGTACGTGAACACGCTGCCCTTGGCGATGCCCAACCGGACCGCGATCTCGTCGGTGGTCAAGCGTTGCGCGTACAGGCGTAGGATGTCCTTCTCACGTGTTGACAACGAGTCCTTCATGTCTTCGGATATCTTTGCCGGCACCGTATCGGACAACAGTTCATGCGCCGATGCCGCATCACGGAAGCCCAAGGCGGCCTGCGCGGCGGTTGGCTTCCCGACGGCCGTCCGCCGCACCGCGTCGGCGATGTCGGTTTTGAGCTGTTCCTTGGCGAGCAGTCCCTGCGCGCCAGCCTTGATCGCCTCCGTCCGATAGACGTCCGTCGAATACGAAGTGACGCAGATGACGCCCACCTCGCTCGTCCTGCGCCGGATGCGCCGGCACACGTCCGCGCCGGTGATGCCGCCCAACGCCATGTCCAGCACGAGCACGTCCGGCCGCGTATGCGCGTTGTGGCAGTGCTCGATCGCCACCGCCGGCGACCCCGTGCTCCACACGACGCGGAAATCCCGGGACATGGCCGCGATCATCGCACACATCGCATCCAACGCGAACGGATCATTATCCAACACGCCGATACGGATCACGCCCGCCGTCTCCGGCTCGCTTCTAAGTCCCATAAAGCCCACTGTACCGCCGGTGACCATTGGTTTCCCGGCATGAAACGGCATCGCTGTCATGCGATTGCTTGACATGACATTGCGGATGTGATGCGCGAGGGTATGTAATGCATTCAGCTGGACGGATCGGTCGCTTTGATATCGATCGGTAGAACGGCTGTCATGTTGCAAGGTTGGAGGGCGTCGCATGGATAGGTCATCTCCGAATGGGTTCCGCGTCTCCATTGCCGTGGTGTCGTTGCTGTTGGGTGTGTTGTCGTCGTTTTTTGCCTGGGCTGCGTACTGGAGCGTTCTTGATTGGCGTGGCTCGCAGTGGGGCATGTCCGATGCGCGGGCGCAGCTGGTGCTGACCGCCTCGGCGGATGCCGGGCACGGTGACGGGAAGAATCTTGAGGCGACGCGTGATCTGGCCAGGTATCTTTCCGATCACGGTATTTCCCTGTTGGAGGGTTCCGTGGGGGACGGTTGGCCGGCGATCGTATTCCAGTCGTCGGGCTCCTCCGTCGGATGGGCCGATGCGCTTCCGCGCGGATGCCGGGACATGGACAGTCGCATAGCCTGTGTGATCGAGTCGTCGTTCTCGGCCGGCCAATGGCGCGAGCAAGGGGATGCCCCACTGCTGCCCCAGGGGTTTTCCGTCGGCGGTGTCGTCAGGGTTCCGGGGGCGAACGTGGGCGGCAATCTGCAGTATGTGCTCCCGTTGGGGGCGGTTCCCTTGTTTCCCGGCAGCGTGTACGTGAACACGAGCGACCCGCAGCGGCTTCGGGAGATCTCGGATCTGTTTGCGCGCTGCGGCATGGACGTGACCCGGCCGCAGGCGCAGTCGTTGTGGTCGTCCCTTGCCGGGGATTCCTTCGTGGGCATCACCTTGTTGTTCCTCGTACTGGCGTTGGTCTGCGCCTGCGTGTGCGTGACGACGATGGAGACGGCGAGGAAGGCCGACCTGCATGTCAGACGATTGTTCGGCGCCACCAGGAGACAGGTGTGGACGGGCCGGGTGCGCGGGGCCGTTGTCCCGATCGTGACGGGCGTGCTGGCGGGAACCATGTTGAGCGCCGTGCTCATCACCGTGGTGTCGGGCAGGACCGGCCTCGGCCCGGCCGTCGCGTTCGCCGCGGCCTTCACCGTTGGCACGATTCTGACGGTGCTGGTGACGGGCCTGGCCGAATGGTTCGGCATACGATCGAATGACGAGGTGGAACGATGATCCATGAACTGATGACCGGCGTCCGCATGGGATTGAGACGATGGGGATCGATCCTCGGCATCACGCTGCTCGTCGTCTTCGCGGGCAGCGTGTTCACGATGACGCTCAGCGACGTGCTGACCGAGTCCAGCGTGATCAGCGGCGAGGCCCGCTTGCGGGCCGCCGACGCGGTCACGTTCTCCCCGCAATACCTCCTGCAGTCCCCGAGCAAAACGGACCCCAAGGTCGCGGACGACCTGCAGGACATGCTGGAACAGGGCAGGGCGTACACCGCGATCATCAACAACATCGAGATCGACGATCCCGGGTTCGCCAACGGCATACCGACCATCATCCTGATGGGCAACGTCGACGACGTGTTCCCCCGATTGGGCCTGTGCTCCCACGCGCCCTGCGCGTCCACCGGCTACCGGGTGGACCGATCGCAGGCGCCCGACAGCGTACATATCGCCGGCACCGACGTCAAGGTGTCCGGCACGCTGCCGGCCTCGGCGGCCATATTCGACCCGAACACCGCCGGCATCAACCTGGACCGGTATCTCGTCATCCGACTCGACCCGAGTTCGTTGAACCGACTCAACGACATCGAACTCGAAGAGGCGGTGACCAAAACGGTCATGTTCAACCCATCCCGAACCCAGCTCGACGAATTCATCACGGGAAGCCGCGACGCCGGCCTGATACTCGTGCCACACCGATTGAACACGGAACAACCCCAACGGGACAAGGACCTCATCGTACGCGCACTGATGTACCTGCTCGGACTGTCCGCCTTCCTCACGCTCACCGTCATCGTGATCATCCAAACACTGTCCGTGACCCTCGCACGGGAACGGCCGTCGATGCTCGTCTGCCGGCTCTACGGCGCCACCGCCGCAGACGAGGCGATCCGCGTCGCCGGACTCATCCTCATCATGCTGCTGCCCGCCACCGTGGTACTGGCATGCTTCCAGCTGATAGGCGAACCGGTGGCCACCGCATCCCGGACGATGATCGCCGTCATCCTCGTCATGGCGATCCCGATCTGGACGACCGCCGCACGACGCGCAACCACACACATCCAATGAAAGAAGCAACGACCATGCCACAGACGACCATAGACGCCCGACACCTGACCAAACGATACACGGACGGACAGGCGCAGCTCCTCGCCGTGCACGACATATCCCTGCACGCCTCGGTCGGGGACTCGATAGCCATCATGGGACCATCCGGATGCGGCAAATCCACCCTGCTGCGCATGATCGGACTGTCCATGAAACCCACCTCCGGCTCCCTGCTCCTGCAAGGACGCCCGGCACCGGAAAACGACACGGACCGTTCCGCATGGCGCAACCGCATGTTCGGCTTCATCCCGCAGGACTACGCGATCCTCGAAGACGAACCGGCATGGGCCAACGTCGCCATCCCCATGGAATACGCAAACCCACGGATCGGACGCGCCGAACGCAGGCAACGCGCCACGACCGCACTGGAACAAGTCGGACTCGCCAGCAAGGCACGACGCATGCCCAGACAACTGTCCGGCGGCGAAAGACAACGCATCGCCATCGCCCGGGCGACCGTGATGCACCCGGCCATCATCATCGCCGACGAACCCACGGCCGCACTCGACACGCACACCGCCGACACCATCATGACCATGCTCCTCGCGCAATGCAAACAAGGCACCACACTCATCCTCGCCACACACGACCCACGCGTCGCAGCCCAATGCGACACCACCCTCACCATGCGAGACGGCGCGTTCCTCTGAAAAACGGCAACGTCATGTCATGCGATCGCTTGACATGACGTTGCCTGTACCGTTGCCAACGGATTAAATGAGCCAATACCGAAAAGAAAGGAAGCCGACAACGGACACGCTGCTCATCATCGACATGCTGCCCGCGTACGGGTTGCTGTGCTGCTTACTGGTCAGCATTTGCGTCACGCTGGCGTTTCACTGGCTTGCACGTGCGTGCGAAGACCGGCGGCAACTGCGTTTCGCCGTCATCACACTGCTGATCGGCTCGCTATCCGTCGCTCTGCTCGCCGGCTGCGTGTACACCATCGCGATGCCATACGCACAACCGGACATGGTTGATTTCTACCGCACATATCGTCCCGCCGCGTTCGTGTTCCTCACTGGACTGTTCTGCGTACAGTCCGTGTTCGGCGCCGCGACCGTGCAGGCATCCCGTAATCGGCATAATACCGGCAATGGATCCGATCATGCTCACCAATGTGAACTGTCTTACCGGCATGACGATGCGCATCACTCCGGTCGAACCACGGCAGCTCACGGAAAAGGCGCGAAAGCCAGCGTCGGAGTATCCCTGTATCGTCCCCCATACCCTGAACGACGATTAAGGGCTGAATCAGGGGCGATACAGGCATGTTCCGCGATTCGGTGAACGCACACTGGAATCGTATCGGACACGGGCCGCATGGTAGGCGCAAGGCGGCGCCAGCCGCGGGGAAGAAGGCAGTATCATGGGCAATCAGCAGCATCCGCAGCGGTGTCGTACCGCACATGCTTCTGCGGAACGCGAATCCCGCAATATAGTGGATTCCGCGGGCGGCGCGCGTCCTGACAGGCAAGTCACGTTGTCCATCGTCGTGCCCTGCCATAACGAGGAGGCATGTCTGCCGTTGTTTCTGTCGGCCGCAGCACAGGCCGTTCGCGAGATCATCGCAGCATATCCCGGCACGACGGCCGAACTGGTGCAGGTCGACGACGGTTCCACGGACAGCACCGTGGCGCTGCTGCGGCAAGCGGCGGACGGGCACGCCGCCCTCCCATTCGCGATCCGCTGGCTGTCGTTGTCGCGCAATTTTGGCAAGGAAGGCGCGCTGCTCGCCGGGTTGGAGGCCGCGCGAGGCGACGTCGTGGCGGTGATGGACGCCGATTTGCAGGACCCGCCGTCGCTGCTGCCGCGCATGTTCTCGATGCTTGCCGACGACCTGACACTGGATTGCGTAGCGACGCGGCGCACCACGCGCGCGGGCGAGCCGCCGATTCGTTCCATGTGCGCACACATGTTCTACCGGCTGATGAACGCCATGTCGCCGGTCGCCGTACCCGATGGGGCGCGTGATTTCCGTATGATGCGGCGTCGGGTCGTCGATGCGTTGACGTCGCTGACCGAACGCAATCGGTTCTCCAAGGGACTGTACGCGTGGGTGGGGTTCCGTACGGCGTGGATCGACTATCCGAACACGCGCCGCGCCGCGGGCAGGTCCAGCTGGAATTTCTTCGCGTTGGTTCGTTACGCGATCGAGGGGCTGATCTCATGCTCCACGGTGCCGTTGGCCGTCGCCTCGTATATCGGGTTGTTGCTGTGCGCGGTCGCGTTCGGCGCGACCTGTTTCATCGCGGTGCGCGCGGCCATGTTCGGCGACCCGGTGGCTGGTTGGCCGTCGCTCGCGTGCATCATCACGTTCATCGGCGGACTGCAGCTGATGTGCCTGGGCATCATCGGCCGGTATCTGGCGAACACGTATCTGGAGTCCAAGCGTCGGCCGAACTACATCGTGCGTGACGGCAACATCAGCGTTCGTGATGCCGGCAATATCCGTTTCGACCATCCGGCACATGACGGGGAGATGCTGTCATGATCACGCCGAACCGCAAGACCGCCGGTCCATACGTCGAGCACGCCGGCGGACGCGCTGACGACAGCAGTGCCGGTTCCGCCGTTGCCATCCACCACTTGGTTCCCGTTCCCGTGTTGGCCGTCTGCTGTGCTTTGGCGACGACCGTGTTGAGCTGGCTGATGGGCTGCGGCCAGTCGTTGTGGTTCGACGAACAGTATTCGTTGATCCTGACGAGCCGACCCGTACGGGAGCTGATCGCGCTCACTGCCGTCGACGCGCATCCGCCGCTGTACTATCTGCTGCTCAAGGCATGGATGCCTGTAGCCGGCGACGACGTCGCACTCATGCGGATGCCGAACTGCGCATGTCTCGGCCTTGCCGTGTTCGTGCTGGTCATGCTGATGCGCGATTTGTTCGGCGACCGCGTCGCAGCGGCGTGCATGCCGATGCTCATGTGCGGCGGTTTCATGCTGCGCTACGGCTACGAGCTGCGCATGTACTCGCCGGCGATGCTATTGGCCGTGGGCGGTACGGCGATGCTGCTGCGCGCGGTCGGCGTGATTGCATCGCGCGACCGTCAACACTGCGTTGTAGATGCGGCCGAGGTCGATCGGCATGATCGACGATGTGACCGTTGCCGGTCGCACGATCGGCAACGTCGCATCGTATGGTGGGCCGCGTACGCCGTGGCTGTCACGCTCGGCATGTTGACGTTGTATCTGACCGCGTTCGTATGGTTGACGCATGCGATCTGGCTCGCCGCCCGATCGTGGCGTATGCGGAGCCCGTCCACGTGGCGATGGTTATTCGCCTATATCGCGTCGGTCACTCTGTTCTTGCCGTGGATGCCGGTGTTGCTGGGCCAGCTCGGCGGGAGCTCCGTTTTGCCTCCGGTTCGTCGGCGCTCGAACATGTCCGGCGTGGCGAACGCATTCGACATTATGCTGCTCGGTATGACGGAAAAGGAACTGCCGTCGATCGTCTCGCTGCTGGTCGCGGCCACGATGACGCTGATCGTCGGTATATTCGTCGCAGTATGGCTGTCTGCATGGCAACAGTCAGTCGGAACACTGACTTCGCGACAATCCGCCGAAGCTGCATGGCTGATCGTCATGCTGTTCGCCGTGCCGACGATGCTTCTGATGGTCTGGTCCGCTGTCAAGGAGCTGTCCAGCGGCGGCTACGGGATGTTCTCCGTACGCTATCTGAGCGTGGTCGCGCCGTTTTTCTACGTCACGCTCGTGCTGGCGTGCGTCATCGCGTATCGATTGCGCGGCCGTCGCGCGGCGATCGTCTACGTTGTGGTTCTTGCGATGCTGGTTGCGGGGACGATCGTGTACGGCGTGCGCGGCAACCATAGTTTCGACCGCAACGATACGCCCGGATCGGCCCAGCTCAGCCAACATGTCGTCTGCTCGGCCGAGCGGCCGGTCGTCGCGCAGGACGAATACACGTACATCGACGCATACTGGTACTACCGCGACTGCCCGTACTACTACTTCCTCGACGCCGATGACGTTCCCACGCGCGGCGGATACGTGCCGCTGCACGATTCGACGGCACAGTTGAGGACCATCACCGACCTTGATGCACAACAGTTCACCCTGCTGTCATGGTCCACGACGCGTCACTACGGCAGGCTCCTCGGCGACGCAGCGGGACAATGGACGCAAACCGGCATCATCACACGAGATGCCAACGCGTCCATCGCCTACCGTCGATGACATCAATGGCATATCAACGATTTGCAGCGTCCGTTGTTTTGATTGACATCATGGACAGCGATTGCGGAGCGGTGTGACATTGATGCACGCAACACTAGTGGTCGATATCTCCACTCCCATTGTCATCGACGTTAGCAATGCAATGCGTAGACCTGCTGCGGCTGATCCGACAAATAGTCTGTTTGCATAGACGCTGGTTCAACGGAGGCGGTGGACATGGAATTCAGTTGCGATGCCGAACCAATCGAGGTCGCATCTGCTATGGGCGCCTGTGGTTCCGTGTCTTCTGCCGTCGCACCGGCATCGGTCGACGGTTCAAACAATGCGCTGAGCTGCCGTTGCGTGAGCCCGAACTGTTCGCCGATTTCGCGGCGTGACATCCCGTAGTCGCGGGTGTAGTCCTGGACTAACGGTCGCGCGGTGTCCAATGTCCTGGTGAAATCGGTGAGCGCGTCGTACAGCGCCGCGGTGCGATTCTCCCGTTCCTTGAGCTGCGCCTTGTACGCTCCAAGTGATTTGCGTACCCAGTCGGCGCGTTCCTTGCGACGGTTTCCGACGGCCATTCTCGCCTCCTTTGGCTGTGTGCTCGATGCCGCGCGTGATTATCCTTGCGTGACCATCAGCGCTGTGATGGTGCGGTTCAATCGCCGGTATCGGCGTTAGGAATCGAGGCTAGTCATGGCATGTTCAGGTGGTGGTCCCAGACTAATTTTTGAGTCAGGTCAGGGAATAGCAAGCATTGCAACCGTACGTACGGTTGCGCGGATTCCCTGCCGGTCATCCGCTGCGGGACACCCGCGACCCGATAGGCGATGGCCATGAGCTGGCAAGACTCGCACCCCAATCGCTGCCGTCGCAAGACGGTCACGTTCACTCCCGACGAGTGGGCCGAGGCGAACCGTTTCTACCAGCGGGTGAAACGATCACGCGGCGGAGTCCTGTCGTTCTCGGCCCATGCTCGCGCACTGCTGATCGACGCGCATACGGTCGTGGTCACGGTCGCGCTGGACCCCGGCATGGTTCGCGCGGACATGGCGCGTATAGGCAACAACATCAACCAGATCGCCCATGTGGCGAACGCGACAGGGCTGATCACGAGCGGCGATATGACGCGCGTGCTGGACAGCCAGCGCGAACTGACGGCGTTGCTGCTGCGCATGTGCCGGGAGCGTGACGAAGCGGTGGAGGCGGCGCGATGGCGGTCGTCAACATGAGTCAGATCACCGTCACTCTGCACAAGGCGATCGCCTATATCGCCAATCCCGATAAGACCGAGCATGGCGCTTTGGTCTCGGCGAACTTCAGCGACGATGCAACGAACCCTGCGGAATTGGCGCGGCGCATGATGGACACGGTCGAACAGTCGGTCGGCGGGAATCGAGCCAACGGCGTGATTGCGCATCATGTGATCCAATCGTTCAGTCCAGAGGACAGTCGACGCATGACCGCGCGGGAACTGCACGAATTGGGTGTGCGGTTCGCCGATGCGTTCACCGGCGGCGAATACCGGTACGTGATCGCCACGCACGTCGATCGCGGACACACGCATAACCACATCATCATCTGTGCAACCAGTGACGTGACATTCCATAAGATGCGCACCAAACCGGGAGCGACGATACGCAGACTGCGCGAGATCAGCGACCGGCTGTGCCGGGAAACCGGACTGAACGTGCTGCCCGAACTGAAACCGGCGCGAGAGCGACGCCGTCATGGCGTGAGCTTCGCGGAACTGTATGCGTCGGCGAAAGGCGACGCGATCAAGGATCGTATTCGCGCCGCGATCGACACGGCCGCAGGCGCCTCCACCGATTTCGATTCGTTCGCACGCGAGTTGAACAGCGCCGGCGTGACGGTCGTCGTGCGCGGCCGGCACTTGACGTTCACGGACATGGCGAGCGGGCTGCGTGTACGCGACGTGAAACTGGGACGCGCCTACGACGAGCCGAACGTTATGGCCCGCATCGGCCGGCATACGGTCATGCCGATCAGCTTCAACCGTCGGATGATCGCCGAACAAACCGACAACGCGGTACGCGTATGGCTGCCCGGCACGAGACGACGACTGCTGATTACGATTCCGTTGACGCGGATCGTGCGCGACGGGGACACGTATCGCGCGTACCTGCCGGCGGCATCGCAGCAGGTCGTCACGGGCCGGCGAGGCCGTTACGCCAAGCAGGTGCGTGCGGAAGACCTGTACGGGTACTTCTCCCGTCCGCCCACACAGCTGGAGCCAGTCGTACGCGAGCGGATGCCGGTCACGGTCGGCAAATCGGATGCGCAGCGCCGCTGGTACGCGATGCAGGCACGTCGACTCGATGAACTGCACCAGCTGGCAAATGAGCTGAATACGGCCAGTCGTCTCGTCGACGACGGCACCACAGTGGACGATGCGATCGCCGGAACGATGCGTCGCATCGAGGCCGAGCGGGAAGCGTTTCAGGCGGCGTTGGTCTCGGTCTGCGACACGGCCGAAACGGACGGCGACGAACCGCCGTCGGACAAGGCGGTTGTTGAACTGCGGGAGCGTGAACGCAGACTCGACGAGTTGGCTCGCGAACTGGACACGTTGCGTCGCGTGCGTGCTCAGGCTCGGCATGTCAAGCAGCGGCGGCATATCCGCCAACCCGAATAGACGACGGTTCATACACGGAAAGGATCAACGATGATCGAGGAACGATTGGAAGACACCGGCAGACAGATCGCTATGGGAGTCGGTCGTGCCGGTGGAGGTCTCGCGCTGCGGGTCGGCGAGAAGACCGCCGGCTGGTTTCTGCGATTGGGCGGGCGTGGCTTGTCGGCGATGCGCGGCGTGATACGACGGGGCCGTGATACCGGGAGGATGAGCGAGAAACGATTGCAGCGCCTGGCCGGCGGCGATATTCATGCGATCGAGTTGGAGCGGCATCAGGTGCGTGCGGTGGTACGCAGTCTGCGTCGAGCGGGCGTGCGGTATTCGGTGGAGCGTGATAGTCAGTCAACGTGGATTCATTTCGAGGGGCGTGATCTCGATCATGTGACGCACGCGGTACGACGTGCACTGCAGGATGTCGGCTATGAGCTGCGGATCGACGGCCGGAGGCCGGTCGAACAACTCGGGAGCAAGGATACGCAGGTGCAGCCGGCAGCGGACCCAGGCCGGGATGAACCGCGGGAGCCTGCACCGGTGAACCCCGAACAATCGTCACCAACGCTTTCCGATGCCGCTCAGTCAGGATCGCGTGTCCCGACCGCGACGGCCGAGCGGTGTGACGAGGCATCCCCGGCAGTCGTGGCGGAACAATCCGCACGGCCGATATCGGACGATGAGCAGCCGCCGCAATCCCCGGTCGTATCGTCACCGGCTGCACGTGGCGAGACTGCGACCACCGCCGATGAGGCCAATCGCCAGACCGTGCCAGAACCTGCTCCATCGGGGCCGCGTGCGCCGGTTTCGCCGAAACCTGCTGTGCGATGTGGGGAACGGAAAGTCAGCCGGCGTGACACGCTCGCGGAACTTCGTGCACGGATCGAACGCAAGCTCACCGGCAAGCCGGTGCGACCGGTCGCGACGCGGAAACCTAACCGTTCTCAGAGCAGATAGGAGTTTCAGGATGGGAACGAAACGATACATGATCGTACGCGGCGAACTCCTCGCCGACCCGGCGTTCACGATCTCCGCCACGGGCGGCGAGCTGGTGCGGCTGAGGGTCGGTGTGCGCATGCCGAGCGGTTTGGCCGAGCCGGTAATCGTACAGGGCGGCTCCGTGATGCCTGCGTACTGTAAGGCGCAACGACTGGAACAAGGCGACCTGATCGTGGCAAGTGGTTGGGCCGACGCCGACAGCACATCCCATGACATCGTCCACACTGAAGTTCGGGTGAACGCGGACATGATCGCCGCTTCCACGTCAATGAACTGGAAGGAACTGTCATGATCGAGTGGAACATGTCAATGACGCTCACACGGCTTGACCGACTGATGTGCGGGGAGCGTGAGGTATCCAGCATTGAATGGCGTGGAACGAACATGCTCATCATCGACTATGTGGATAACCTTCGCGAGGTGGCGTCGGCATCGGGCGAAACAGTGACGGAGGATATAAGTGCCGGTTCCTCAAACGGCGGTCGTCGAATCTCCGTCACATCACTTGCAACCACAGAACCGTTGCCGAATACGACGGAGTCTCAGGCCACGTCCCAACCGAACCAGGATGCTGCACCACTTACCCGTGAGATGGTGCTGGAATCACTAAGGCGTCGCACCGATGAGCGGCTACAGCGCAAACAGTCGGAGCAGTGTGCGCGACTAATGGAAGGCGCGGTGCGATGAAGCGTTTCCCTGTAATCTGTCTGACGATATTGTCCGCCTGTCTGCTGTTCTACCTCGGTAATCGCGTGTGCCTGCAGGTGCGCGGCGACATGACGGCCGGTCTGTCCGTCAGCGAGATCATCGACCGGATGTTCATCGGGATAGCGGAGCGCCCGCTGTTTCTGTCCCTGCATCAGACCGATCTTCTTGCCGGACTGGGCGCGGTCGCCGCCGTTGGATTGGTGTGGCTGTACCGGTGGTCGATGCGACGTGACCTTCGCGAGGGAGAGGAGCACGGCTCGGCCAAATGGGGCACGCCTGCCGACATCAAACCGTTCCGGCAAGGCGGTCGGCGAGACCTGCTGATGACCGCGACGGAATCACTGGGCATTGATGGGCGGGTGACGAAACGCAACCTGAACGTGCTGGCGATCGGCTCGTCCGGTTCCGGCAAGACTCGACGGTATGTGCTGCCGAACCTGCGGCAGGCGAACATGTCGTATGCGATCACCGATCCCAAAGGCGAAATACAGAATGAGGTCGGCGAGCTGCTGCGCGGCAAAGGATACGCGATCCATTGTCTGAATCTCATCGATCTTGAACGTTCCGACCGGTTCAATCCGATGCGCTACCTCAACCCGGCCGACCCAGAAGCCGGCA
The DNA here is from genome assembly GCF_006408915.1 of Bifidobacterium sp. UTCIF-1. Lineage (NCBI taxonomy): Bacteria > Bacillati > Actinomycetota > Actinomycetes > Bifidobacteriales > Bifidobacteriaceae > Bifidobacterium > Bifidobacterium sp. UTCIF-1. The sequence continues at coordinate 90,703 of NZ_JFAG01000009.1, read as the reverse complement.
TCCTGCGTCTGACGGAAAACATCATCACGAACACGGCCGGAAACAACCGGCAGCCCGGCAACGGCGACGGGTTCTGGGAACGCGCCGAACGCAACCTGTTGAACGCGCTCATCGCATGGGTGCGGTTCTCCGAGGACGAGCCGGATCTGAACCGGGTCACGGACATGCTCGACCGGATGGAAGCCAGCGAAGCGGACGAAGCCATGCAATCCGATGTGGATCTCATGTTCGACGCGGCGCGTGAACTCGTCGCCGAATACCATGCAAACCCCGGCCGGCATGACGCCGAATCACGGCAGACGCTGGAAGGCCTGGACTTCGCCGCACGCCAGTACCGCAAATTCCAGCAGGGAGCCGGCGAGACGAAGAAGTCAATCATCATCTCCCTGGGCGTCAGACTCGCCCCATTGCAGGTCGGTAGCGTGCGACGCATCCTGTCCGGCGACGACATGCGGCTGGATGAGATCGCTTTGCGGCCGACCGCCGTGTTCCTCGCCCTGCCGGATACGGAGAACACGTTCTCGTTCCTTGCGGCGATCCTCTACCAATGCCTGTTCGAGTCCAACGTGTATCAGGCCGATCATGCGAACGTCTCCGACTGTTCGGCGCGGCGATTGCCGGTGCACTGCTTCCTTGACGAGTTTGCGAACGTCGGTCGTATCCCGAACTTCCAGCGGCTCATCGCCACCATCCGCAGCCGGAACATCTCCTGCTCGGTCATCATCCAGAACTACGCGCAGGGCAAGGCCATGTACCGCGATGATTGGGAGACCATCGTCGGCAACTGCGACTCGATGCTCTTCCTTGGCGGTACTGAAACCAGCACGCTCGAATGGGTGTCCAAACGATTGGGCTCCCAGACCATCGACGTCATGGACGACAGTGAAAGCAAGGGCGTCAACGGCTCGTACAGCGTGAGCTGGCGGCGCACCAAGCGCGAGCTCATGCAGCCCGACGAGCTCGGCCTGCTGCCCACCGACGAGTGCATCTACATCCTGCGCGGCGTCCGCCCGTTCCGCAGTCGCAAGATACCGATGTAATGCGCCCTCGTCGCAACATGGCAAGCGGCCACGTCAGCAGTGTTTCTTTGATTCTTTGTTTCTTTACATACATAAATACAGAAAAACTACTGGATTGGAGGAATACTGTCTGGATCTCTGTTGATGATCGGAAGGCTGATTTCCGCCCGGAACATGTCGGCTGTGGGACGGCTGATGTTGAGGCTGGCGCCGATGGCGTCTGTGCAGGCTTTGGTGATGGATAGTCCGAGGCCGTGGCCGGGTTGGTTGGCCATGCGGGTTGCGTCTCCTCGATGGAATGGTTGGATGAGGTCGGCCGTGGCTTCGGGGTGGTCCGGCTGTCTTGTGGTGTTGGTGATGCTGATGGTGACGTGCTGCTTGTCGTCGTGGATGGTGCAGGCGATGGTGCCGTGGTCGGTGTTGTGGATGATGGCGTTGCGTATCAGGTTGTCCACGGCGAGCGAGAGGTAGCGCGGGTTCGTCTCGATGAAGGGGCCGTGGTATGCGGCGAGTCCGTCGGCGTCGATGCGCAGGTGACGTGCCTGCGCCTGTTCGCGGTGGGTTTCGAGCGTGTCGCGTACGATGCGGGCAGGGTCCACGGCTTCCGTGCTGGTGTCGGGCACGGTCTGGATGCGGGAGAGTTCGAGCAGGCTGTTGATGAGTTCGCCGCTTTTGCGGTTCGCTTCGATGGCGTGGCGGATGGCTGGTCTGACGTCCTCGGGGAACCGGTCCTGGGCCATGAGCGCTTCGAGGCTGGTGCCGATGGTCGTGATCGGTGTTTTCAGTTCGTGGCTGGCGTTGCGGATGAACGATCGTTGCAGTTCGTTGGATTGCTCGATGCGGTCGAGCATCGTGTTGAGCGCGTCGGCGAGGCTGGCGGTCTCGGCGTCGGGATGATCGAGGCTGATGCGCCCGGCAGGATGGTCGGGGTCGAGTTGGCCGGCCTGGCGGCTGATGGAGTCGAGGTGTGCGGTGAGTTTGCCCGACAGGTTCCAGACGAGGAGCACGGCCAGGAGCGCGGATACGGCGAACACGGCGAGCGATCCGTAGCGCATCCATTGCACGACGCCGTCCCTGACGGTGAGCACCACGCCCTCCGTGCCGCCCTGTCCGGCGTTCGGGGTCGGAATGGTGCCGGTCACGTCGCAGGGGTCCGCGTTGCATGAGTCGGCCGTGCCGGGAACCCCGTCCTGGGGTGTTGCCGGTTCCGTCGTGATGGTGTTCTGGTTGCTGCCGGTGGCGATGGTGTCCACCTGATGCTGGAACGCCCAGTCGAGCGAGATGTTCTGCACGAGGATCACGGCGAGGAGCATGCCGAGCAGGAGCAGTCCGACGGTGACGGCGAGGCGGATGCGGAAGCTGACGGGTTTGCGCGGGTGCGCGGCGTGCCCGGCCGGCTGGTTTGTCGTGTCGGTGTCGGTCATGGTATACGGTATCCCTCTCCGCGCGACGAGGCGATGAGCGAGGGGTCGGGCAGCCTGCGCCGTAGCGAGTAGACGGCGGTCTTGACGAGGTCGGGCTGGTCGTGCGCCTCGGACGGCCACAGGGATTCGAGGAGGGCGCGGGTGTTGATCCACCCGCCGTCGGCGCGCAGCAGTTCCTCCAGAAGCGAGTATTCGCGGGGTGCGAGGTCGAGGGGCCGGCCGTCCGCGTAGGCGAGCCGTCTGACGGTGTCCACCGACAGACGTCCCCGTGAGATTACGGTGGGCGCGTCGTCGGCGTCGCCTCGGCGCAGGAGCGCGCGGATGCGGGCGAGGAGTTCGGGGTAGGCGAACGGTTTGGGCAGGTAGTCGTCGGCCCCGAGGTCGAGGCCGTGCACGCGGTCCTCGATGCTGCCGGCCGCGGTGAGCATGAGCGTGCGCACGGGGATGCGCAGCCTGTCCACGGTGCGCATGACCTCGTCTCCGGAGAGCACGGGCAGGTCGCGGTCGAGGAGCATCACGTCGTATTCTCCCCGTGAGAGCAGGTCCAGCGCCTCGACGCCGGTGCCTGCCAGTCCGGTCGCGTATCCCTCGTGCCTGAGACAGTCGTCCAGCACTGCCGACAAGTCGGCGTCGTCCTCGACGATCAGGATCCTCGCCATTCTTATTGCCTCCGATTCCTCGCATGGTCTCCATGCGATTGCCTTCGTGCTCTCCATTGTGCCCGGTGTGGGTGTGCGTTAGGTGAGCGCGACACGCACCCATCGCACACGGAGAGCCGGCTGTAATGGGCATCGTCCGGCAGCCGCCGGGCCAAAGCATCGCCCCGGCAGCGGCGAACCCATGCAAGGGAGGAACACATGCGAACCACATCCGTATTCAGACTGGCGGCGGCCGCGGCGCTGGCCGCCATGCTGGCCGCGCCATTGTCGGCGTGCGGCCAACAGCAGCCGACGCAATCATCCGGCGCGCCCTCCGCGACGACGTCGCAGGACGCGGCGCCGAAGACCGACAGCCAGGGCGGCGACGCGCCGCAGGGATCGAACCCGGCCTCGAAACAGGCTGCCGAACGATACCGCGACTGTCTCACGGCGGCCGGCGTGCCCGCGCAGATCATGGACGGCAACTGGGTCGTGCTCCAATGGACCGGCGACGGCTCCGGCTCGGTGTCCTCGGGGTCCACGGACGGTGACCGGGACAAGGCCATCAAGGAATGCCAGGCCAAGGTGCCCGACTACCACGATCCCGACTTCAACACCAAGTAAACAGACCGGCACCAGCCGATGGAAGGGGAAACCACCATGACCACCAGCACATCATCCATCCTCCGCCAAGAAACGCTGCGCAGGGCCGCCGCGCTGCTGTCCTGCATGGGACTGCTCGTCTCGCTGACGGCATGCTCGACGCCCTGGAGCCGGGACACGGCCGACGACGCGCAGACATCCGGCACCAGAATCGCGCCGAGCATGAGCGCCCTGTTCGACCAGTACCTCGCCAAGGACACACTCAGCCAGTTCGAGCGCGACGTGCTCCAACGGGCCAAGAAGACCGGCAAGATCAGCGCCGAGGACTACGAGACCGCGCACGACAAACAGGCCGCGTGCATGGCCGAGAACGGGTGGCAGGAACAGACCCGCAAACTGTCCAACGGACTCTACCAGACCACCGGCGTGACGCCAGTGCCATCGACCGACGCCGAAGTGAACAAGTACATGGAGGCATCCAACACCTGCTCCGAGGGCACCAGCAAGATCATCGAATCCCTCTACCAGCTCCAGCAGGGCAACCCGGGTCTTCTGGCCGACCCGTACGAGACCGCCGTGGAATGCCTGAAGAAAAGCAGCCTCGTCGATGACTCCTACACCGGACGCAAACTCGAAAACGCGTTGAACGGGGACGGAGCATCCAAGGGACTGCCGTTCGACGCCTCGTCGGACACCGCCCAGTCATGCTTCACCGGAGCAGGCCTCGCCGTCAACATCGGCTGACGAACAAGCATCCGACGAAAGGAAACGACCACATGAAAACACGAATCCTGACCCCGCTGATCCTGACCGGGCTGGGCATGCTGTCCGCGGGCGTGCTCGTCACCGCGCTCGTCATCCCCACGCCCACACCCGACGGACTGTCCGCGGCCACGAGCCCCGACACCGTCACGGCCAGCCGCCAGCAGTTCGACGACGAACGGACCGTCGAGGCCTCGTTCGAGACCAGCGCGGAACAATCAATCACCTCGCGCGCCGCCGGCACCGTCAGCGAAACCCTGTGCACGCCCGGCCAAGCGGTCGAATCCGGCAAACGACTGCTGTCCGTGGACGGCAAACCCGTCATCGCCCTGCACACCGACACGCCCCTCTACCGCGAGATCGGCACCGGCGACACCGGGCCCGACGTGCTCGCCCTGCAACAGGAACTCGCCCGCCTCGGCTACAACGCCGAAGGCAACGGCACCTACGGGTGGCGCACCAAGGACGGCGTCAACCAGCTGCTCTCGCAGGCCGGCGACCGCAACCCCGACGGCAGGATCGGACCAACCGACGTGGCATGGCTGCCCCAGACCACCGCCACGCCAACCCAATGCACGGCCGGACTGAACACCAGCCTGACGGACGGTGCCGAAATCATGAAGACCGGCGGCCAGCTGACGGCCATCACCTTCCCCACGCCGGCGAACCTGAGAGAAGGCAAACGCACGTTCACACTCTTCGGCGTCAAGACCAGCCTCGACAAGACCGACGGCAGGATCAGCGACCAGAAATTCCTCGACCAGGTACAGGCCAGCGACGGCTACAAGACCACCCTCGCCGACCAAGGCGGCAAGAAACCCACCGCCACCCTCGCGCTCGAACAACCCATCGACGCGATCAAGGTCCCGCCCTCCGCCATCACCGGCCAGAACGGCACCCGCGCCTGCGTCTCGCCCGACGGCAAACAGGCCATCCCCGTCACCGTCATCGGCTCCGCCCTCGGTGCCACGCTCATCCAACCCGAACAATCCGACGCGACAATCGGCAAAGTCGCCCTCGGCCACAAACTCGACGACATCCAATGCCCCGCCGCAACGCAGCACTGACACAAGGAGGACGCGCATGAGCACCAGCATCCTGCCCCTCGAAACGGTCGCGGACCCCGTGCCGGCACGGCCAATCGACTCCGCGCGGCCCGCGGCCGGCGGAATACCGTCGGTCACGGGAGAACACGTGGGCCACCGGTTCGCGGACGGCCCCTGGCTGTTCCGCGACCTTGACTTCACCCTCACGACCGGCGAAGCCGTCGGCCTGTGCGGGCCGTCCGGCTCCGGCAAATCCACCCTCCTGTCCATCATCGCCGGCTTCGAGCCGCCCGCCGAAGGAACCATCCGACGCAGCCGGGTCAACCGCGTGCGCTGGGTGTTCCAGAACCCCCACGGCATGCCACGGCGCACCGCCATCGACCACGTCGTCCAACCGCTCCTCGGCCAAGGCATCGACCGCACGCAAGCCGAAGACGAAGCCATCGCCATCATGAGCACGTTCCACCTGACCAAAGTCGCCGCACGCGAGTTCCGTGAACTATCCGGAGGCGAAGCCCAACGCCTCATGCTCGCCCGCGCCATCGCCAGCAAACCCGACCTCCTCCTCGTGGACGAACCCACCGCCCAACTCGACCAGCGCACCGCCAACGACATCGACTCCACCCTCACCGGACTCGCGCAAGGCGACGCGATCGTCGTCATCGCCACCCACGACCCCAACACCCGGGCCGCGTGCACCCGCGTCATCGACCTCGCGTGGCACAACCCGAACCCCAACATCGACACCAAGGACGACACACGATGAAACCAACCGCCATCCTGTCCGAAGCATGGCGCAACATCGCCACCGGCACCACACGCGCCCTCGCCTGCGCCGGCATCCTCACCCTCATCGCAGCAGGAACCGCCGTATTCGACCTGACCGCCATCACCTCCCTCCAACACGAATCCCGACAATGGGCCACCAGCGCCGCCGCCATCCACATCATCTCCGGCAGCAAACAGATCGACCCCACCACATGCGCAAACCTCACCCAAACCACCGGCACCACAGGCGACACCACCACGAACCCCATCCAAGCGGCCGGCGCGCTCAAAAGCAACGGGGAAATCACCCTGACCGCCATGCCCGCGGCCCCACTGGACGCATGGCAGGCCACGCCGGGACTCGCTAACGTGCTCGGCGTCGGAGCAAGAGAGCAAACCCAACCCGGCGTATGGATCTCCAGTCAACTCGCCGCCACCCTCCACGCGCGAGAAGGAGACGACCTGCCCACGACCCAGGGCGTCATGCACATCAGCGCGGTCTTCCCTTGGACCGACGACAGCCGTGACCAACGACTCGCCTACGCGATCATCACCCCAACACCCATCAACGCCGGCCAGCAATGGGACGAATGCTGGGCCACCATCAACCCCGCCAACCCCGACGCCGAAGACTTGCTCAACACCACCGCGACCGCCATACCCGGAGCCGCACCCGCCACCCAAACCAAACAAGCCAACACCATGCTCGGCACCAACCCTGACCTCGACACCCGCTACCGGCAGCGAACCACACGCCTCATGCTCGCCATCACACCCATCGCCGCATTCGCCATCGCCATCATGGCCACACGCGCACGACGCATCGAAATAGCCGACGACCTGCACATGGGAATACCCCGCCAAGGCATCCTCGCCACCAACGCGCTCGAAACCCTCGCATGGACCCTGCCGGCAATCCTCGCCGCCACCGCCATCACCTACACCACGGCACGCTGGACCAGCGGACACGCCAACGCGATCACCCTGACAGCCATCCAACTACCCGCACTCACCACAGCCCTCATTACCGCGCAAATCGGGGCCGCCATCACCATCACCGCCATACACGACAACCAACTCTTCGCCTTCTTCAAAAACAGGCAGTGAGCAAATTTTTTCCACGCCGGCACTAGGATGGCCACGCCCTGCAATATAGCCATCCCGCCACGCCGATTTTTGGATTGTCTGGCGGAGATGTGTATCTTAGTGCTGTTGCCCCTTTAGCTCAACGGTTAGAGCAGCATCCTTTTAAGTTGTGGGTTGTGGGTTCGAATCCCACAGGGGGCACAGCTTAGTCCTTGGAATCTCAACGATTCCAAGGACTTTCTGTTTGCTGGGCTGTACCCCTTTACTGATTTCGGTGATTCTGCTCATCGAGAACACTGTTCGTGTATTCAAGATGAGATATTGCTTCCTCTTTCAGGAGTTTATCGCTTGATATGATCTCGTTCTTCTCTCTTAGCAATTCCCAGGGGAAGATACTGTATCTATGATCCGGTTCCGTATATTCCGGCAACTTGGGCCTTTCAAACTCAGACAATCCGAAGTCCCGTGTGTTTGTTTTTTCGACCTCCGCAGAAATCAAGGTTGCATAGTTCCAGAAGACCTGATCGGATTCCCAGCGTGAATATGCGGTAGATACCTGAAATATCAGCGTGCCCGTCACACAGACATATGCTAAAGCAATAATTGAGGCGCTATTGCTGTTTTCGTGGGTGTGGGTTCGTTGTTGAGTCGTTGAGGGAGTAAGAGAAAAGCGCTTCCTGGGTAGGATGTTTAACGACCAAGAAAAACAACAACCAAAAAGCGCCTGATGAACAGCATATTCAACCAGCTCCTCAACGTCAAAAACACGGTCGTCGAGGACGCGCGCGTCGTCGACTCGCCGCTGCGTCCCACGCCCGTGCTCGAGATCCGCGTGCGCCCGCGCAAGGGCATGCTCAGATGCTCCCGATGCGGCAGGAGACGCCACGGTTACGACCAGGGCGGTGGCGTACGCCGTTGGCGTCATCAGGACTTCGGCTGCTGGCGGGTGGAGCTGGTCGCCGTGATGCCGCGCGTGGACTGCCCGAAGTGCGGCGTGGTGGTCGCCCGGGTGCCGTGGGCCGAGCCCGGCAGTCGGTTCACGCGTGATTTCGAGTCGGAGTGCGCGTGGCTGATGACCGTCGCCAATCAGAAGACGGTCAGCGGGTTCCTGCACATCGCATGGCGTACCGCGGGCGACATCTCCCATAGGGTCGCCGAACGGCTGAAAGCCGGGATGCCCTCGCCGTTCGACGGGCTCACCGCGATCGGCGTGGACGAGACCAGCTACCGGAAGGGCCACACGTACATCACGGTGGTCGTCGACCACGAACGGCATCGGGTGATCTGGGCGCACGACGGATACGGCAAAGACGTGTTCGACCTGTTCTTCAAGGCCCTCACACCCGAACAGCGCGCCTCCATCCGCGTGGTCACCGGCGACGGGGCGCGTTGGATCGACTCATGCGTCGCCGAGCACTGCCCGAACGCGCAGCGCGTACTCGACGGCTTCCACATCGTCAGCTGGATGACGGGCGCGCTCGACAAGGTCAGAAAACGCCTCTGGAACCAAGCACGCCGCGAGCACGACGAGGAGACGACCAAACGCATGCGCGGCGTCAAATACGCCGTCCTGAAGAACCCCGGCCAACTCACCGACAGGCAGAACGAGACACTCGACGGCATCAGGAACACGGACCCGAAGGGCCAGCTCTACCGCGCCTGGCAACTCAAGGAACTCCTGCGCACCCTGCTCAAACACCCGATCGGCCAGGCCGAAGGCGAGCTCCGGCATTGGATCTTCTGGGCGTCCCACAGCCGCATCCCCGAGATTGTCGAACTGGCGAGGAAGATCAGGAGACGCCGTCCCGACATCCTGCGCACGATCGAACTGGGATGCTCCAACGCCAGGCTCGAGGCGTTCAACAACAGGATCAAGGTCACCATCCGCATGGCCTACGGCTTCCACCACGTCACCAACCTCATCAGCCTCGTCATGCTCCGATGCGGCGGCCTCAACATCCAACTACCAACACCAACAACCTAACCCACGAAAACAGCAGAAGCCTCATAATTGATGCTATCCGAATAATTCCTCTGCGATTCATGCCTATCGCACCTTCCATAGTTTTACCTTTTCGACCGCGACAGTGTTGTAGAGCGCGCTACAACATGTCACCTTACCGCCCCGAATGCCACATCTACGGCTGCGTCAGCTCGAACGGTGCTGAATCTGTTGCTTCGCGGCACTTTCTCACGATCAAGGTCGATGATTTAAATAAATTTTCCCCGGAATTGCAACGATACTTGACCAGAATGGTCTCTGATGAAGCCCATCAATTAAATAAATGGATCGTTGATTCTTCAACCCGTGACTCGCTTACTCTCAATCATTGCGGTAGTAGAACGGTAAGTAGCGGGCCGTTCTACGGGAGCCGGCGGTGGCGGGGTCTTGGAAGATGAGTCCCTGTTCCACGGTTGTGGCGATCAGTTGAGAGATCAGCGCCGATTTGCCTTGCGGCAATCCGAAACGGGTCCGCAACGACGCATTGGTCAAGTACTCGTTTTTAGCGGCCTGTAGACAGCAGTGCAGATAGGCGGCGTTGATCCGCTCCTTCATGCCCATGTCATTGAATCGGCTTTTCTTTAATGAGACGGTGGTGCTGCGGCTCTTGACGATGAACTCCGGGGCGTCGGTCTGCTGCCCTTCAATGTTTTCCAAGGCTCGGTCGATACCACTACCGCGTTTCTCGCAGATGTGCATCATGCGTAATGCTTCGGCAAGACTTTCGTTGCGTTCGTAAACCTCGTCCACGAACCTGTTCACCGGGATTTCGGGAAGGCCGGGGTTGGAGACGGTGATGCGATGATCACTGACTGTCACGTCGATGCCGCCATGTTCGTCGAAGTCCTGATGTACGCAGGCGTTCGCGACAATCTCACGTATCGCCACCTCGGGGAAATCCCGATGCTCATTGCGTAACCCTTCCTCAAAGGTCTCGCTAGTCGGTAGCAGGGCATTGATCTGTTCGATCACGTCGGAGAACACGAGAGCATACCCTTTGTCGTAAATTCGGTCAAACGACATGTCTGTGATTGACGAGCCACGCAGACGCATCACCCTGATGGTGTGATACTCCACATCAGGAAAGTCACGAAGGGAACGGGCTAGCGTGACTGCGCCGAGACGACGGATATAGAACAATCTTGAATCGAAGGCTGCACGTTCCACGAAATGCAGACGTAGAAAGTCTCGGATCTGGCTTTCTTCATTCGGCAGCCTGGTTCCGGTCAGCTCGTAATAGCGTTCCACCGCAAGTAGTGAAGCCACTTCGCTCCACGTTCTTGCCCCGGGCTCGTTCTCGTCCAGAAAGCTCGGAGCGGCCTCGTTGAGCAGCTCGCGCAACCGTTCAGGGCTCATGAATTCGAGAGATTCGCCGTTTCTCATCCAGTACTGTCCGTCAAAGGAAGTCGGATGGCCGACAATGGAACGTGGAATATGCAGAATCAGCACGCGCAAACCATTAGCATCGACCGTCTCGAATGTGCAACGGATACCGAGCCGGTTGTAAATGTCACGTTCCGTCTTGGCAGTATCGGGAAACGCCTGTGTTCCCACGATCTCCTTGCCGTCAGTGACGCCGAACACCATCTCGCCGCCGCCCTCGCAGCTTAACGCGCAGCAGTACTTCATAAGCTTGTCGGAATCGAACTGCTTCGACGCTGTCTTGAACTCAAGACGACGAGATTCGCTGCCGGAAAGGAACTGACGAAGCCCATCAATGCCGGAAACAGTCATCGGAGTCTACCGCCTTAAATAAAGAAACCTTGGAAAATCAACGTTTTCTCAACGAGGAACGCTCTTGACAGTCTACCAGCTTAAATAAAACTCTCGGTCCTACTACGGAATCGGACAATGGGCAACCTCCTACTGTCATAATCTGGAAATGAGCAAGCCGTCGGCATATCGGGGATATGCCGACGGTCTGGATTGATTGGCTTGCGTTGGCGTAGGGTCGGGAATAACCACTTGCGTTGGCATAGAACGTGACGGTTGGTGCCGGGTTGGGACGCGGGGTTACGTTCGCGTTTGCATGTGATCCCGTGCCTGCCGTCAGAGGCTGCCGTCCCGGTTGGGTAGGCGATCTGTTTGCTGGCCGGGAACGTTCCACGAGGGCGCCGGCTGCGGCGTGGACGGCTGGTACTGCGGCTGCGTCGGTGCCGTCGCCTGTTGCTGCGTGGACTGCTGTTGTGCGGTCTGCCGTTCGCGTTCCTCTTGCTCGCGTTGTTCCCGCTGCCGTTCCTCTTCCGCAGCTTTCGTCTGCTGCGCGTCGACCGTTGCGGCGAGGTCGGCGATTTGGCGTGCGGCTGCGATGGCATCGGCCAGGTTTTCCTCGGTGACGGTCTTGTCGCGCCATGTGTCGGCAAGCCGGTCGAGCCGTGCATGTTCGTCGGATTCCGGTGCCGCGCGCAGCTTGTCGGCTCGGCCGATCGCCTCACCGAGGGTCTTGGACGTCTGACTGGTCGTGTCGTCTAGCGCCGTAGCGTATGAGGTTTCCAGCTGTTTGGCGAATGCTTCCATACGTTCGATGTCCTGATCTTCCATAGCCTGTTCGAGCTGGCTGGGGTTGATCTGATCGGCGATGGGACTGCGCTTGACGCGTTCGAGCAGCGCCTTCGCGATCGTCATTGCATCCTGCAGGCGTTCCGCTTGGTTGCGCTCCTCGTCCGCCTGCGCTGGCTGTTGAATGGTCGGCTCGGCATGATTCGTCGCGGTGATGACGCGAACGCCCGCGATTACGCCGCCGACCAGCAGCAGGACGGCCAATCCTGCTACCGCCGGGTTGACGGTGTTTCCCGGGAATCGTGACATGAATCGACCGCCGTCGGTATCGGCATGCCCGTCCTCGTCTTCGTTGCCATTGTGGTCGTGGAGTTCGGCCGGGCCGAGGTTCAGAGGCATGGCATCGTCTGCATTATGGGTGATGTTGGCCGTGGAGCCTTCGCATCGTCGCGGCGGAGCATCCAAACTGAGGACTTGGGTCGCGCTTGGATCGTCGTCGGCGATGGCGGGAAAGCTGGACGGGCCGAGGTTGAACGGCTCACCGGTCATGATCTTGTTCCTTTCCGTGACGTGCGGCCGGCTACATGGCGTCGGTGCCGGGAACGTAGGCACGTTCCCTGTCGTGGCTGATGATCTTGCTGGCCTTGTAACCGTCACGGTCGAAGTCCGCGTAGTAGACCTCCCAGATCACGCCGGACTCGGTCTCGACCACGCATGCGGCCGCGTCGTCGTTGATGGCGACCTTCACGTAGCCGTTGCCAAGCGAGCCGGCGTCGTCGTGGCGTATGCGTTCGACCGGTATCTGCAGGCCTTCCGCATCCTCGGTGAACAGGTCGCTCAGGTTCCGGTCGCGGTCGTCCCGGTCGGAAACGTACGCCTGTACGGCGAGTGGCGCCATCAGCACGCACGCTTCGTCCGTGCGGTAGACGTCGATCCTCCGCCCGTTGACCGTCGTATCCGATTTCGGTTCGACCGTCCGGTTTTGATCGTCGCGCACGATGATCGGGACGCCCGTATGCCGTGCGGGCATGAACGTGCGCAGGCATGCCGCGCCGAGCAGGATGACGGGAATGAGCGCGACCGTGACGATGATGATCAGATTGCGTTTGGGGTCTCGATTGTTCATGGATGCTCCTTTGCGTGATGTGGTTCGGTCAGTGGATGAAGTCGATGTTCGCCCGGTTGTCCGCGAGCTGTTGCGAGGTGAGCGTGCGCAGGGTGACGCGGGCTGCTGCGGCTCCGCTTTCGGAGATGATGATGTCGCCGTCTTCGTTGACTTCCTCGACGATGGCGACGTGCCCGTAGTAATCGTCGGCGCCGAGCGTGCCCGCTTGGAAGACCATGACGTCTCCGGGGCGGGGAGCCTTGTCGATCGGATAGCCGAATCGTTCGGCACTGGCGCGCCACATGCGCCCGTCGCCCATCCACGGGTCGACGGGCTTGCCGATCTGCTCTCGTCGGGACGCGGCCCACCATGTGCACTGCCAGCGCTCGTACGAGGTGATTGCGGGCAGGTCCATCGCGTCCACGTTCACGGCCGTATCGTCGCCGTTCATGACCAATGGCGGTTCCAGCGAGCCGATCACGCTGCCGGTGACGAAACAGTCGCCGCCGGTGCAGCCCTGCTGCGTGGCGTTGAAGCCGGGCAGCCATGACAGGAGCGCCATGAGCGTCGCGAGCACCATGATCGCGGCCGTCGCCAATAGGAACACCGGCATGCCGACTGTGCCCGTCACGGCCGAAACGACGGATGCCATGATCCTGCGCGAGCCTTCGACGGCCGCCCGCATGAGGTTGGACAAGCCGTCCGCCGCCTTCGCCACTCCCTTGGCGGTATTTCGAGCGCCACGCGTCGCGGGGCCTGTGCGGCCGGGCGTGAATCTGGACAATGGCGACGCGAAACGTATGCCTCCGGCCGTTCCGTTCGCCGTGTTCCCTGCACGGCGTATCCCGCCTGTTCCGGATTGCGCGAGCCGGCGTGCGACACTGCGGGTGCTGCTGGCCGGAGTGCTCAGCGTGGCAGTGGGGCTCGAAGCCGTGCCGGATGACGACGTGACGGGCGTATGACGAGCCGGACCGTTCACGATCTGTCCGCCGTTTGCCGGTTCCGCGAAGACGTCCACAGCCGGCTTGGCATCGGCGATATCGTCCAATGGTTCCTCCACGGTCATCGGCCGCCGGTTGCGTCGCCCGCCGCGCCTACTGGTGTTTGGCACCAGTCGGCCGGCGGAACGCAGCCCTTGCCCGACGTCAAGGATCGCGCCGTCCGGATCGGTACCGTTTTCCTCATGTTCGTCCGTTGTCCCCGTCGCGGTTTGCATGGTGCCGCGGCCGAACGTGGCGGCGTCGCCAGCAAGTTTGACCGTGGTCGAGCGCAGTCGGCTCGTCAGTCCTTCGCCTTCGCGGATACGGCCGGTGTATGAGGTGAGCTTGTCGGCGGTGCCGGCCTGCCGTGGATCCATGAGCTCGACCATCAGGTCTCCCCGAATTTCGTGGTGTACAGCCGGTAGAGCGTGGAATCGGTCGGGATGCGCCCGTCGAACGGGATGAACGCCTCGCCGGCCTTGAGCAGGCCCTCGCCGGGACGCGCACAGCCCAACCGTTCCTTCAGTTCGGGCGACAGATGCCACATGTCGGCCAGTCGCGCCGCGTCGGTGGGCGTCTGGTTCATGAGCAGCAGGAACGCGGAGTTGGCGAGCATGAACCGCGCCTCCTTGCTGGCGAGCAGTTCCTCGATGTTCTGCGTGATGCCGGTCATGCCGAGCCCCCATTTGCGGGCGCGTTTGAACATGTCCAGGAACTGTTCGGACGCGTACCTGTTGGAGAACATGCGGTGAAACTCGTCCACGTAGATCCAGGTGCGTCGGTTCGTCTTCCGGTTGCGGGCGACCCGGTTCCACAGATGGTCGAGCACGACCATCATCCCGAACGTCTTCAATTCGCCCTCCAATGCGGCCACGTCGAACACGGTGAACCGGTTGGACATGTCCACGGTGGTCTGCCCGGCGAAACCCGACAGGCTGCCGAGCGTATACGATTCGAGGCTCAACGCCAGCCCCCGCGCCTCCGGCTCGTTGCTGGCCGCGAGCCTGCGATGCAGGTCGGCCAGGGTGGGTTGCGGCAGGGCGGGATTGTTGCGGTATTCGCGGTACAGGCCCAGCGCGCACCGGTCCACGATGGAGCGTTCCGCGGCGTCCAAGCCGTCGGAGCCGCCGATGAGCGCGCCGATCATGGAG
This sequence comes from Bifidobacterium sp. UTCIF-1, assembly GCF_006408915.1. NCBI lineage: Bacteria > Bacillati > Actinomycetota > Actinomycetes > Bifidobacteriales > Bifidobacteriaceae > Bifidobacterium > Bifidobacterium sp. UTCIF-1. The sequence goes on along the minus strand of NZ_JFAG01000009.1, from coordinate 75,620 downwards.
ATGACCGCGTTCGCCTTCGTGCGGATCGGGTCACCGTCCAGCGTGGCGTCGAGCGTGATGTCCATCGGGTTGATGCGATCGGCTGAACCGGCGCTGACGATCACCCTCGCGCCGTGCAGCGCGTCGCACAGGGGCGCGTATTCGTGTTCGGGGTCGACGATAATCAGATCGTCGTCGGGGCGGGATAGGAACAAGGCGGTCATTTCGGCCTTCGCGGCCTGCGATTTGCCGCTTCCGGTGGTGCCGAGCATGAACCCGTTCGCGTTGATCGTGGTACGGGTGCGGTCGACCATGAGCGCATTGCCGCTGCGCGCGTTGACACCGTAGAACACGCCATGCTCGTCCATGATCTCCTGATTCGTGAACGGCATCATGATCGCGGCGCCGCTCGTGGTCAGCGTGCGTCGCATCGGCAGCGGGTTCACGCCCAACGGCAGGCTTGCGTTCAACCCGTCGAGCTGCATGCAGGCGAGGGTTTCGGCCGTGCAGGAAAGCTTGCGGCAGGCGGCGAGCACGTCCTTGACCCGCTGGTCGAGCAGCGGGCGCGTGGGAGCCGAAACCGTGACCGCCGCCAGCGCCTCCACGAGCCGTTCGTTCGACCGGCGCATCTCGTCGCGAAGATTATGCGCCTCCTCCAACGAGTCGCGCAGGTCGGCGGGCAGCTCGTCGGCGGGAATGTGCCGGCGCATGTTCCTGCGACGCTCCTCCAGGCGTTGCATGTCCATTTCGGCGATCTTGCGGTCCACCAGTTCCGCGCCGACGCTGCGATCGTACGGCGCGAGATGAATCGACACCGTGCCCTCGGTCTTCAAGCCGGTCAGTTCGGCGATCAGCCGGTCGGACATGATCGGTGGGAAGTCGCGTATCCACAACGTCGAGCGCAGCATGTCGCCCGCGGCGTTCGACAGTCGCAATACGCGCGCGTCCGTCGCGTCCACGCACCACGGCGTGACGAAGTCCTTCGACGTGGCGCGGCCGGATTCGACCAGCTTGTCGTCGTAGCGGAACGGTTCGCCCGGACGCAGCAGCAGGGCCAGCAGGCGCAGTCGTTCGCCTCGGCCGAGCGGCGTGATCTTGCATCCGTCCAATGTGGAAAGCTGGCTTTCGGATGATTTGACGAGCCGGTTCAGCGTGGCCTGCGCGCGTTCCGGGTCCTCTTCCGTGATCGTGATCGTCAGGTATTTGTCGGTGACCGCGTTGTGGGAGCGTTCGCCGAGCTTGGCGAGCATGATCCGGTTCGATTCCGCGCGCAGCGCGTCGAACTGGCCGCCGTCCAATCGCATGCCGACCATCGACATCACGTCATGGGCGTCGAGCGTGCGCGTCACGCAGGTGACCTGCAGCCGCGTGGAGCCGTCGAACGTGTTCAGGAACTCCGCCCACGCGTTGATGAGCTGCGCCTGCCGTTCGCGCGTGGCCGTCTCATAGTTGATGTCGGACATGCGCACGGTCACGCTCCACCGGTCGTCGCCCAGATACGCGATCCCGTTGGAGAGCATCGCCTCGTAGCCGATCAGCTCCTTCGCCGTGCGATACCCTCGCTCCCGCCGCCGGCGCATCCTGCGCCCTTGCCTGTCCGCCGGTTTGCGTCGTGCCATGATCATCCGTCCTTCCGTTCGCTGATGGCCTTCCTGCCCCGTTTCCGTTCCCGCCGGCGAGACCGGGCAGGCCCGTCGATGAAATACCGTTGCTGCCCGAACCGGCATGCGATCACGTATCCGAACCAGACCTCCGGTTTCAGACCCTTCGGCCGCAGCCAACCCCATGCGGCCAACGGCAGGTTCACGAGGAACACCACGTACTGGCCGACGTCGGGGAGCCCGAACAGGCGCCAGAACACGAGCCACACGACCGCCGACAGGCAACCCATCATCGCGGCCGCGGCGAGCTGCCGCCAGCTCATGCCCCACATGACCCGCGCCTCGGTGGCCGTGATCTCCTTATAGATCCTGATCTCCAACGCCATCGCCGCCGCCTTTCCCCTGTCGCTCGCGTCTATTCGCCGAACACGGCCTTGGCGGTGGCCGAGGACACCATGACCAGACAACCGAGCATGATCGCCCCCAACAGCAGCGTGCCGAAATTCGCGATGATGTACTGCCACAGGTCGCCGCCGTCCACATACCCGTCAAGCCGCAGCGCCTCGCCGACGAACGTGCGGTACAGGATCACGCCGACCGTCAGGGTGATCGCCTGGAACGAAACCTGCCCGTAGCGTTTCAGATAGCCGACACCCATCATGCGCGTATGCTCCGAAGCCATGAACACGATCGGCAGCGACGCGAAACAGGTCAGCATGTAGATCTGCATGAACCGCATGTACACGACCGCCAGCAGCACCACGCCGGCGATCTGCGAGACGATGAACGGGATCAGCACCAACACCATGAGCCCGCTCTGGCCGATCAGACCCGCATCCTCGATCGCGGATCGCATCTGATCGCCCAACAGCTGCGTCTCGCTGCCCGGCGCGGCCGCGAGCACGCCCGACGCGGCGGACACGATCTGCGAGACGACCGCATCGATGCCCTGCAATATCAGCGCCGCATGGGATGCGAACAGGAGCACGAGCGCGCATTTGAGCAGCACGCCGCCGATGATCTTCACGCCCAGTTCGCGGTCGCCGTCCGCGCGGGTCGACGCGCGGGCCAGTTCCAGCGTGAACACGATGCTGGCGATGGTGGCGGACACCGGTTTGACCGCGCTCGTATGCACCGATCCCGCCATGTTGTACAGGCCCGCGTTGAACTCGGCCGGCCCCAATGCGAGCCGGCCGAGTATGCTGCCGTCGATGCCGCCGCCGATCGCGTTGAGCATGTTCACGCACGGTTCCACCAAGTCCGCCATGACCGGTTCACCTTCTTCGTTTGACTGTCCGATGCGAATCGAACGCCCGCTTGCCGACGGGCGTTCAGAAGCTGAGGTTGGCGAACAGTGCGGCTGCGGCGATGATGACCGCGCCTCCGACCAGCTGCCATATGCCGGATTGGGTTTGCGGGCCGGAATGGTCCTTCAACCCTCCGGCCAGGGTGATCGCGCCCCATACGCTCCAGATGCCGCCGCCCAGCAGCGCGGCCTTCTGCAGCAGTTCGAGAATCGTGGTGATCGTGTCCATGACGGCTCCTTTGCGGTGATGGGACTCAATGGTGAGTGACGGCCGCCCGGTGTTGTCGAAAGCCGGACGGCCTTGGCGATGGGATGCGGCCGGTCTGATGGTCGGCGGCATCCCCGTAGGAACCGTTGCGGCCATGCGAATAATGCGCGGCTGCAACGGAAGTCAGAGGTCGGAAACCGGGTTCCTGCGATGTGTGTGGGCGATGCGGAGCATGGCGAAACCGGTCAGCAGGACGAGCACGCCGATCGTGATGATGCCGGTCAGATCGACGCCGGTGTGCGGCAGCATGCGTTTCATGTAGGCGCTCCAGTCGTCCGGTTCGCTCGTGATCGGCGTGTCCGTGCACACCGTGCCGGGTTCGACCGGCTGCGCGGGCTTGTCGTCGAACGGGTCGTCGTCCTTCGGCACGCATTCGATGACCGGCGCGGCCTGTACGGTCGCGCGATCGGTGTGCAGGTCGGTGACGCCGGTCAACGTGCCGGTCACGTCCACGGATTCGCCCGGCTGCAATACGAGCGCCGCCCAACCATCCGGGTATCTCAGATCGGTGACCGTGCCGTCGCCGGCGATCGTTTCGTCGGACAGTTCAAGACCGGTCAGGGGCACGTCGCCGGTGTTCGTGATGCGGAACACGATCGTCGTGCCGTCGCCCGTGATCTCCAACGCGTCCTTCGTGTCGTCGCGGTCGCCCTCCTCTAGGCCGGACGCTTCGTCGAACTTCTCCACGACCACGGACGGGGAGCGTTCGGGCGTGCGCGTGGTCACCGTGTTCGACGGGCGTTCCACGCCGTTCAGCGTCTCCGTGAACGTGTTGGAGAACTCGCCGGCCTTCACCCGGCGGAACTGCACGTACGCGCGCCATGCCTGCGCGTGCGCGCCGTCGGCCGACACCAAGTCGAGATAGCGCTGCGTGGCTGCGACCGTGAACGTGCCGTCGCGCATGTCCAGAGAGAACAGGTCGCCGCCGAACTTTGCGGAATCGAAGCCGCTGCCCGCGATGCGCGAGCCCTTCGCCGCGATCACGCTGCCGGCCGCGTCGTGCAGGTCCTCGGCCGCGTACACGGCCCACTGGCCGGCGTATTCGTCGCCCGACTCGTCGTAATCGTCGTCGATGCGCCATTCCGTCACCTGCGGGTAGGCGCGGTTCGCGGGCAGCAGGGAGGAGTCCAGCCGGTAGAGGAACAGCTGATCCTTGTAGAGGCTCATGCCGTCCGCGCTGTCCGCGCCGACGTCGACCGTCACGTCCTTGAACGGGTCGAGCCGAGCGAGCACGTTCGTGACCGTGTTCGACACCGCGCGGCGCTTGTTCGTGACCTGCACGGCCGTGTTCTCGACCGAACCGCCGTCCGCCGCCGCGATGACCGTCATCGGCAGCACCAGCTGGTACGTCTTGCCGAGCAGCGACTGGTCGATGCCCGCGTCACGTTCCGCGGACAGTTCACGCCGCGCGTATTCGGCCAGATCGGCGGGCTGCGGGTCGCCCGGCAGCACCGTCCCGTCGACAAGCGTGGTGTCCACGGTCTTGAAGAACGCGTAGACGACGCCATCGGCGACCTGCACGTTCACCCGGTCGGTCACGTCCGCGCCCTGCTCGTCAAGCACCTGGATGCCGGCTTCGTCCACGTCCAGCACGGTTTCGTCGTAGTCGTCGATCACGCCCAGCCGGCGCACCGGATACGCCGGGTCGGCCAAACCTGCCGCGTCGATCGTGATCCGGTAGTACAGGCGGTCGCCGACCAGTACGGTCTTGCCGTCGATGTCCACCGGCGCGTCCGCCTGCGTGTCCTGCTTGACCGGCTGCGGGTCGACCGGCCGGTTCGTCACCTCGTTCGACTCCAATCCGGAATTGTTCAACGTGATCCAGCCGCGGTTCGCGATCACCGTGTCCGTGGCCGCATCCTCGGACACGGTCGCGTCGAACTCCAGCCGATACCGGTGACCCGTGTACGGATCCCAATGCTCGTCCAGCCAGTCGCGCCGGAACGAGACCGACAGTTTGTGCCCGGCGTCGTCCCACTCCACGTCGTACGCTTCGGCCGGCACCGTCACACCGTCACGCGCGTCGATGACCGTCAGGCTCTCCTTGACCGGCGTCGTGCGCACGTCGTACTCGTCCACGAACTCCAGCGTGTGCAACGTGTAGTCGGATGCGGCCCCCACCTGCAATTCCAGCTCATAGGTGACCGTCTGGCCGGGCAGCACGCTGCGGCCGTCGATGCTCGACCCGTCGCCGCCTTCCGTTTCGCTCGCGGTCACATCCTTGTCGAACTCCGGGCGCACGATGCACAGGCGAGGCTCGTTCGTCTCCCAATACTCGTGATCGGCCCAGAACACGCCGCCGCGGTTGACCAGCTCGTGTTTGCCGTCGCTGCACGTATTGTCGAGCGATCCGCTGCGCGTGCGCATCGCGTCGATGTCCCGCTGCAGATCCTCGCGCACGTCGAACCTCACGTCGAACGGCACCAGCATCGAGAACTGCAACGACTTTCGACGTTCCCTCAGGTCCAGCGACGCCAGATACTCGGCCGTCGCCTTCGCCGTGACCGTCATGCCCTCCGAGACGATGTCGAAACGGTCGGTCACGTCCTTGCCGGTCACGTTGATGCCGTCCAGCGAGGGAGCGTCGTATTCGTCCATTTCGGCCACGTACACGCGTACCTCGGACACGTCCCGCACGTCGAGATACCGGTCCACCAGCGTCCAATCGTCCACCAGCTCCAACCGGGTGGGCTCATCCCACCACGGCACCGTGAAATTCACCGCCGCCGCGACCACGTCGCCGTCAAGGAACGACATGCCGTCCGCGCCGACGTGATTATCCCTCTCGGGATCGGAAACCATCCGCCAGACGCCGTCGTCGCCCATGTGCACCCACGCCTTGTTCGGCAGATACCAGCCCAGCGACGCCGTATCCGCCGTATTGCCATGTCCGCCGGCCGTACCGCCGACCACGCCGCCGCTCCCGGTGCCGGCTGCGCCGTCCGGCGACCCCAATGCCAGCATCGGCGACACCAGCAGGCACACCGCCGCGGCGATGGCCGCCGTGATACTGCATTTCCTTCCCAACACGCCCATATGAAACACTCCCTTTCACGAGGAGCCAGACCCCGGCCGACGGCCGCCGCCGCGAGAAAAAGGGAGAGAGAAACCCGCGACGGCGAACGACGAACCGGAAAGCCCGTGCGGATCATTTGACCGGAGCCCACCATTGGCGCCCCACCGCACGCCAGACAGTATCCGGCCCCGCATCCGCCGCCCGTGGTCCCGGACGGATATTGGAGTTCCGTATACCGTGAGCAAACACGAAAGCCCCCGTCGCGCGATTCCGTGGGGTTGCGCGACGGGGGCGGTTGTGGAGCATTTATTTGAGCAGGCGCCCCTTGCGGTAGGTCATGACGGCGATGATCGTGCCGCCGGCGGCGAGCAGGCCGCCGATGACGAGGAACAGGACGATGCCGCCGCTGCCGGTCAAGGGCAGGTTCGTGATCGTGGTGACGTTGCGCACGAACAGCAGGCCGTTCTTCTCGATCTGCACGAGCGAATCGGCCAGTGAGGGCACGCGCCCGAACACGACCAGCGCCGTTTTGCCGGGATCTGCGGTGATCGTGACCTTGAACCGCACGCCGAGGTCACGGTAGCCGTCCGGCACTCCGGTTTCGCGCACCCAGTACGTGCCGGCGGCCAGACCGTCGAACCTCACGAGGCCGTTGCGGTCGGACGTGGCGGTCACGTCCTCGTCGGGACGGTCGGCGCGACGGTATTTGGCGTCGTCCGCGAACGTGTCCGCCGTGTAGAGCGTGAACGTCGCGCCGGCAAGCGGCGTCTTGCCGTCCTCGCCGATTTTGTCGAACTGGAAGCCGTGCGTGTACACGGTGGTGTCCGGAGGCGTGAGCTCTCCGGTCTGGTTGGTTTTCGGATCGTTCGAGTACGTGAGCGTGACCGTGTTTGTGTTGCCGTCGCCGTCGATCGTCGCATGCTCGGTGAGCGTGGCCGAATAGTCGACGCGCAGCAAACCGCCCGCCATGCCGTCACGGCCATTCGCGTAAACCCATGCGCTCAGATCGAGATCGATCGTGGTTGCCGTGCCGCCGTCGGACTCACTTGCCTGCAACGTGTAGTCGTTGCCGTCGAGCGAACTCCATGACCGGCCGTCCTTGCTGGCCGTGACGGTCAGGTCGTTGTTGAACCGCTGGCCTTTCGACAGGGTGTCCGTCAGACGGAACACGTACGGGTTGGCCGCATCATTCGTGTATTTCGTGGTATCGGGGATGAGGGTTTCAATACGATAGTCCACGATATCGCCCACATTGCGGTCGTCCGTCAGCGTCGCGTCGTCGCCGTCGATGATGCTCTTGCCGATCGTGACGCGCTGGTTCTTGATCTCGGCCGTGCCGTCGGCGTTGCCGATCGGTGGTTTCGCGGCGGTGATCGCCGTACCGACCAGTATCGGCGCCGAACGCGTGGTACCGGTCAACGCCGTGTTCGCATCCTCCAATAGGTATAGTCCGGGCTGCAATCCGGCGAACACGACCGAGGAAATCGTGCCGTCGTCGGCCGGCGTCGTCGTGCCGGACATGACCGGCGCATCCGTGACGGAAACGGTGGCCGCCATGCGATCGGCGAACAGCCGCCAAACCGGGGAATCCTTCACATCGCCCTGTCGCGCCAACCATATGATCGGATCCTCGCCGCCGGAACCCGTGTCCGCCGCACCGTCGCCCCGTGTAGTCTCGCCAGCCGTTCCGCCGTCGGCATCGCCTGTGCCGGCCGGGTATTCGCTGTCGCCGACTTTCGGCAGCGAGGCGATCACATCGCCGCGCACCGTGTCCTCGGTGCGCACGGTCATCGCGGAACCCTGGATCGTGAATCCGGCGAGCTTGACCACCTTGAAGTCCGCGCCGTTCAACGACGAACCCGGGCCGGCGTTCAGCGTGATCGAATCACCCAATACAGGCGTCGTCTCACCGGCCTCATCGGCATGAGCGATGCCGCCGGCCGACACTGTGGCCAGCAACAGCACGGCCGTCATCGTCGCGCGCAGCAACCGGCCGATCCTGTGGGAAGAGAACATGATCGGAATCCTTCACTATCCGCATCCCCTGAACCAAGGCACGAACCGCGTCGACGGGGAAGAGAAAGGAAGAGAACCCGACGGCGCGGCCATACCATGAGAGGGAAGGTGCGGAACGTTTACCCGAACCACCCTTGGCCCGACCGCACGCCCCTCATCCTGCCGCCGCCCGCCACGGCATCGTGGTCCCACCACGATAATCGTCACCGTCCGATGCCATCTATCGGTCGGTAGTTTCGTAGCATTTCTTTATGTTTGTATTTCTTTGTTTATAGTTGCATCGCTCCCATGTTGAAATCCACTCAGTCGGATATGATGAGATTTACCAATACCCACCCGAGGCTGCGGATCGCCGCTGTGACATGTGGTGGGTCTTTTTGTCTGCGGTATCGGAAGGGAGTGTGGCGATGGCGTCCATTACCGTGCATCCGGCCACGCTCCGGTGGGCCGTCAGTCAGAGTGGTGCTGATCCCGCGGCTGTGGCGCATAAGGATGGTCTGGCTGAGTTTCCGCAGTGGTTGAACGAGACGGGTCCGTTGAGCCTGTCCTTTACCAAGTTGTCCGCGATCGGTTCCGCGTTGCAGGTGCCGTTCGGCGCGCTGGTACGTTCCGTGGTTCCCGAATCCCGCGAGGATGAGTTGATCCGGTATCGCACGATTGATAACCACGGGGTCGAAGCGAGCCGGAATCTTCAGGATACGATCGCGGTCATGCGCAACCGTCAGGATTGGGCGCGTGACGAGATGATCGCGCAGGGCTTCGGGGAGAATCTGCTGGTCGGCAGTGTGCCGTCCCATGCAACCGCGGGTGAACTTGCCGCGCGTATTCGCGAGGGATTGTCTTTGGACGTTGGCTGGTGCCGGCATAAGAGCAGTGCCGACCGGTTCCGTTTCCTGCGCGGCAAGGCTTCCGACGCGGGTCTGATGGTGATGGTCGACTCCCGGGTGGGAACGTCCAACGCGCGCCGTCTGGACGTGCGCGAGTTTCGCGCGTTCGTGCTGTTGGATGACGTGGCGCCTCTGATTTTCGTCAATCGCAATGATTCCTATGCGGCGATGCTGTTCTCCCTCCTGCATGAGATCGGTCACGTGCTGCTCGGTTCCAATGAGGTGTACAACGACTCCTCCGTGGATGGCGGCAATGGCGTCGAACGCAAGATCAACCAGGCCGTCGTTCTGACGGTCGTGGATGACGAGCAGGAGTTCCGCGCGTATTGGAAGAAGATGGTTGCGGATGGCGCTCGCGTGCAGGCCATTGCGGATGGTTGCGCGAAAAGGTACGGTCTGAGCGCTTTGGCATTGACGATTCACGCCCGTAAGCTTGGCTTGGCCAGTGACGAGGACGTGCGTCTGGTCCGCGCCCTGAGCGAACGGCATGTGACGGATACGGAGGCCGCCGGTTCCGGTGGCAATCAGAACCTGACGAACGCTTCCCATCTGGACACGAGGTTCGTGCGCATGATCCGGGATGGTGTCGACCGGGGAAGCCTGCCCTATTCCGATGGCCTGTCCCTGCTGGGAGTCAGGTCCATGCACGCCTATGACGGCCTGCTCAAGGCGAAAGGCTTGGATCAGTGAGCGATCTGTTTTTGCTGGACTCGAACATTTTCATCGAGTCCTACCGCACCCATCACCCGTTCGCTTACAAGGAGTTTCATCCATTCTGGCGGTGGCTGGAACGTATGGCGCACAACGGCAAGATACAGCTGCTTGACACCGTGTTCAAGGAGATCACCCAGAAGGACAGCGACGGCAACCGTGACGAGCTGGCCGAATGGGCGTTCAACCTGTTCTCAGACAAACAGCTTTCGCATAAGACCGATGAAATCGGTGTGGCCTATGCGCAGGTTCAGGATTACCTGGCCACCTGCGGACTCTACCGGCCAGCCTCGTACCGTCAATGGGAGCCGGAAACCAAAGCCGACCCGTGGCTGATCGCCGCTGCAATGGTCGAGGACGCGATCGTCGTCACCAACGAGCAGGCCGTGCATCCCATGCCCAGCAGCCCGTTGAAAAAAGAACCCAAGATTCCCGACGTGGCCGACGCGATGGGCGTACGCACCATGAACCTACGCGAGTTCTACGACGCCAGCGGAGAACTCGTTTCATCGCCATACCCCATCCAGCCAACACTCTGATCCTGCATCGGCCATGAAGACATCGCGATGCAGTGCGGTGCCGGATACCTTCCGTCGTGTGATTGCGCATCCGGCACCTTAGATCACTCGTGCCGGTCGAGGTATTCGGCGAGGGCTTGGGCGACGAGGTCCTGCATGCGGATGCCCTTGATGCCGGCGGCCGCTTTGATGCGGTTGCGCAGCGAGGTGCGGATCTTGATGCTGGTGACCATGTAGGGGTCGTTGGCCGGTTCCTCGCGGTAGATATCGTCGACCGACGTGATCTCGCGTTCGGCGGGCAGATAGCTCAGGTTCCCTTTCATCGTCCGACCGCCCGTCTCAGCTCGTGCAGGACGAGACCGTATTCCCAGAGTTTGGCCGGGCGGTGGCCGAAGCTGGTCTTGATCTCCTGCCGTTTGGGCACTATCGTGTCGAATCGTGGCGTGTCCTGTGTTTCGAGCGCGTGCATGGCCTGCCGGAACGCGACCGTATTCGTTTCGACCCTGTTGAGCAGTACGGCGGCGGGCGTGCGTCCGGCCGCGTTGACGGTCGCCCATGCCTGCTGCAGGTCGACGGGCGATTCGGTGGTGGGCACGATCACGAAGTCGGCCATGTCGAGCGCGGTTTTGAGGCCCGCGTGCGTGGGCGGCGCGTCGATGACGAGCCATTCCCCCGGCGTGGCGCGGATTGCGGCGAGTTCGTCAACGGAAGCGGCCCGCACGTTGAACGGCAGCGTTTCGTTGCTGAGGTTGGCGATTCTGTCCCACAGGGTCGCGGAGTACTGCGGGTCGGCGTCCAAGAGCGTGACATGCTGCCCGTCGCGGACGAGCGCGTGGCACAGGTATTGCGCGATGGTGGTCTTGCCGACCCCGCCTTTGGCGTTGGCGATGGCGATTCTCATAGTGGTCTCCCTTTGTGTATGTTTTTGTGTTTTTCTTTGTTTCTTTATTTCTTTGCGGATGTGTCCGGTAGTGCATGATCGTCGGGCGTATCCGGGGGATCGCGTTCGCCGGGTTCAAGCCGGGTGAGCCTGCGTGGTCGGCCGAGTGGTTCGCCGTTGCCGGTTTTGCGGGCGCGCTCGTTGCGTCGCCGGTTGCGGACGATGCTGTGGATTTCGGGGTGGGCGTCGAGCCAGTCGAGTAGCAGCCGGTACGGTTTGGCGATGTCCGTCGCCTTGCGTTCGGGTAGAACGTCGTGGACGATGACGACGCGCATCGCGTACTGTCGTTCCTTGTAGGTCATGCCGCCGAGGATGCCGTGCGTGACCGGGCGCAGCAGGCTGCGGGCCAGGCACGGCATGAGCATCGGGCATTGCGCGCACAGGCGTTTGGCTGCGCCGCGCAGCATCTGGTCGGGGCGCGAGTCGCCGGCGGCGTCGAGTTCCATCCAGATCATGTCGTACAAGTCGAGCTGCGCCTGTGCGCACAGGCCGCCGGGCGGCAGCATCGACGTGTGTATCCACTCGTCGCCGCCCGGATCGCGTGCCGGTCTGCCGTCCGGCTTGCCAGTGGGACGGAACCCATCCATCATGCACTCCGTTCCATGCTTGGCATCCTGTCGAACGAGGCCGGCTGCTCTTCCTTCCGCCGCAGGTGTTCCTTCCAGCGTTTCGTCTGCTCGTCGGCTTCGATTCGCGCCCGCTTGACGGCTTCCGTGGTGCGCGCGTTGCCGTGCAGCGCCAGGTTGCGTTCGTCGTACGCGCATACCGGGCATTTGTCCCGGCGAATGGAGCCGTTGAGGTGGTTCTGCGCGAATGCGATGCGGCTGTTCGATCTGCCGTGCTGGAACGACGAGTAGCCGAACACCGGGCACTGTGTGACGGTTTCGCATGAGACCAGCACCGCCGCATGCGGGTCTTTCTCTTCCTTGTCTTTCGCGGACATGATCCCTGATTTGACGTGTTTGGCTCTGAGTCGTCGCTGCTCGATCTCGCCGCGCCGTTCCTGCCATAGGCGTTCCCAGCGTCGGGCGAACTCGGACATGCTCAGCATTTTCGGACGCCAGAACGGATTCTTGGCGGCCCACAGCACCAGCTCCAGAATCTCCATCTGGCTGTGTTCCGCGAGCAGTCCCGCTGCGGCGCGCTGGTCGCGCGCCCGTGGCGGTTTGGCCGTCACCTGTTCGCCGGCAAGCAGTTCGGCGAATCGTTTCAGCAGCGCGTCGCAATCGGACGCGGAGACGTTGTCCCCGACGACTGCGTCGTCCGACCGACGGTTTTCGCCGGTAAAGCCGAAACCTTGGTTCGGTTCGACGTCGAGGTCCGGCGCGTTGGACGATTGGCTGATGGTGGGCGTGTTGTTCTCGGCTGAGTCTCCCCGTGGGGAGATGTCCCCTTTAGGGGACAGAGGGGTAATAGGTTCATGGGATGGTTTGGGTGACTGCACGGTCACCGGGCTGGTGACTCGTAGTGCGTCGGGCGTCCTGCTGCCGTCCGGTGCTTTTCCTGCACCCGGTGACTGTGATGCACCGGGTGTCTCGCATGCGCCGGCGTCGGTATCCTGTGTGGTGTCGTCCGTTTCCTCCGCTTGGTTCTCGTCCTTGCGTGGCGTGCGCGGCTTGCGGTCCGTCGGCGCGGGCAGCGTCTCGTCGCGGTCCATGCAGATCTCCCATACGGTCGGTCGCTTGTACTCGGGCAGGTACTGGATCACTTCAGTGGCTTCCGACTTGCGGATGAAGCCGTTCTCCTCCAGCCAGCGCAGCTTGCGCTGCACCGACCGTTCGCACATGCACGAGTTCCTGGCCATCTTCTTGATGCCGGGGAAGGAGTTGCGCCCGTGCTCGTCGGCGTTGTCGGCGAGGTTGATGAGCACGAGCTGGGCGTACGGGTCCTCGATCAGCCGCTTGAGCGTGAACACGCGGCTCAATGCCTGGATGCTCATCGGCGCTCACCTCCCGCGGGATGCGCGGCCACGGCACGCCGCAACCGGTCAGCGCGGCTGACCGATTCGTCGAGATACGGTGAAACCGTGATATAAGACTTTCCCTCAAAACCTTGGTTTTCCGGGCTTTCGCACACGATGACGGTCACGCGCGCGGGTATACAATCCTGCTTGTAAGACATAAGAATCCAATCTCTGTCTGCACCGCGAAAGCCGAACCTTTCTCTTAACAAATGCTGGCTCTCGCGATTCTTGTGATTGGAATCCGGGAGACGGTTTTGCCGGCCGCCTCCACGGATCCCGAACGGACCTGGCCCTCTCCCGCAAGGAGAGGGCTTCTTCTATGTGAAGGCGACCACCTCCTTCGCCATCGAAGGAACGGGATCGTCGGACAGGCCGAGCAGCCAGTCGCTGGAAACGCGGAAATGCGACGCGATGCGCCGAATGTCGGGCAACGTCCAGTTGATGTCGCCGTTGAGCTTGCCCGTCACCGACGACTTCGACAGCCGCATGATACGAGCCAGCGCCGCGTAGCTCACATAATTCGGCTCGCCCATCAGCATGCGCACGCGGCGCGTGGTCACGCCGTCACGACGCAACTCGCGTTCGCTCGCCGCACCCTGCCCGTCCGGTACGCTTATGCCACGGTTCGAGGCGGGAACCAGCAGAAAACGGGTATCATGGGATTGAGGAACGACACCACGCCCGAACAGGACGCGCGAGGCATCGGCGAGGCCGTCAACGGCAAACACCGGCGGCAACGCGCACGCGGCGGAGGCACTGGTCCGAGACATGGAAACACGCTTTCCATGACCGGGAGCCGTTCAAATTTAATCCGTGAAGCGGGTCGGGGCAGTACGTTTAATCCCCGAAAAACCCACGACTTAAAAGGACGCTGCTCTAACCGTTGAGCTAGAGGGGCAACATTTCTAAGATACACATCTGCGCTAGACATGCCAAATCGGCGTTGCGCGTTGTGTGATCCAGTGGTCGATCATATGGGTCACAGACATACCGCCGACGTATCGCACGCCGCAAAGACCGTGTGCGGCAAGCTGCCAACCGCACACTAGTAGTCTGTTTCGTAATTGTCTGAAGGGTATTGGCCCCCTCTGACGAGGGGGCTGTCAGCGAAGCTGACTGGGGGAGAGAAAAAGCTGAATCCCTCAGCCAATTACGAGACGGACCACTAGGAAACCAACGTGAGACCGGCGCGCATCCTCCACTGGTCCTACAGTGGTCGGCATGTCATGCACCACCATTCTCATCGGCAAGAACGCCAGCTACGACGGCTCCACCATCATCGCCCGCGACGACGATTCCGGTTCCGGCCGTTACGATCCCAAACACCTCGTCGCCGTGGCGCCCGAAGACCAGCCCCGGCATTACCGCAGCGTGCTGAGCCATGTGGAAGTCGACCTGCCCGACGATCCCTGCCGGTACACCATCGCGCCGAACGTGCTACACAACCGTGGCGTACTGGCCGAGGCAGGCGCCAACGAACATAACGTGGCGATGAGCGCCACCGAAACCATCGCGGTCAACGAGCGGGTGCTCGCCGCAGACCCGCTGGTCGAATTCAAACCCGCTCAAGGTGAGCCCGGCGACCCTGATTACCGCCCCGAACAGCCGGGCGGCATCGGCGAGGAGGACATCATCACCCTCGTCCTGCCGTACGTCACCACCGCGCGAGAGGGAGTGGCCCGGTTCGGTGAACTGCTGGAGGCCTACGGCACCTATGAGTCGAACGGCGTGATTATCTCGGATGTGGACGAGATCTGGTATGTCGAGACGATCGGCGGCCATCGTTGGATCGCACGCCGTGTGCCGGACGACTGCTACGCCACCATCCCCAACCAGCTCGGCGTCGACGACTTCGACCTGACCGATGCGTTCGGCAGGCAGCGCGAATACATGTGCAGTGCGGACCTGCGCGAGTTCATCGTCGAGCATTATCTCGACCGCACGATGGGGGTGCCCGCTGTGTCTGGTGGCCGTCATTCCCACAGCGCCGGTTTCGGGGCCGTTGCCGGGGCGAACTCCGGTACAGCCAGCAATTTCAATCCGCGCAAGGTCTTCGGCACAAATACTGCCAAAGACCATATCTACAACACGCCGCGCGCCTGGTACATGCAACGTTATCTCAACCCCAGTGAGGACTGGGATTCGCCGACCGCCCGGTATACGCCGGAATCCAGCGACATCCCATGGTGCCGCGTGCCGGAAGACAAGGTGACCCTCGAGGATGTCGATTTTCTGCTCTCGAGCCATTTCGAGGGCACGCCGTACGACCCGTACGGGACCAAGGGCACCGCCGAATCGCGCCACCGCTATCGTCCGATCGGTGTGAACCGCACTGGACATATGGTGGCGATTCAGCTGCGCCCGTACGTCCCGGCGTGCAGCCGTGCGGTGATGTGGGTGTCCTTCGGTTCCGGCCCGTTCACCACCATCGCCCCGTTCTATGCGAACGTTGACGATACGCCCGCCTACCTGCGCGATACCACAGCCACCGTGTCCACCGACAACCTGTACTGGACGAACCGTCTGATCGCGGTGATCGCCGACGCGCACTGGTTCGAGACCCGCAATGCCATCGAGGGGTATGCGGAAGGCGTCCGCGCGTTCGGTCATCGTCTGGTTGAGCAGACCGATGCGCAGGTGGCCGAGGGTGGTTATGGCGACGAGGACGTGCGCGCCGTGCCGGCGGTGCTGGTGGTCACCAACGAGCGCATGGCCGACTATCTGCGCGAACATACGCTCGAGTTGCTCGACAAGGTGACGTACATCGCCAGCAATCTCATGCATAACGGCTTCGCCATGTCCGATCGCTGGACGGACTAGTTATATCCTCGGCTGAGTATGAGATTTGCCCTGCTGAGTGGTGTGTAAGCGGGGCGGATCCTCGGTGAGATGGATGATTTGCCCTGCTGGCGTCCCTCAATGGGGCAAACCCTCGGTTGGCTATGGAATTTGCCTCACTAAGAGCCTCTCAGTGAGGCAAAACAACGGGGTATGCGATGTTATGCGCCGCTGAGTGTTGCTAGCGGGGCGGATCCTCGGTCGGTCATAGGTGTTGCCCCGTTTAAGGGTATGCAGGCGCGTCAAAATCCCGATTGAACCGATGATTTGCCCCGATGGAGACGAATACGCGCAGTGACGACGCCGGATTGGCGACGTAGGCCGCGACGGATGCCTGGCCGCCGGACGAATACGCGCAGCGACGACGCCGGATTGACGACAGTGCCGAATCAGTTGAAGCCGACGACCTTCTCGGCGATGGTGTAGCCGTTGCGCACCAGCCAACGGCCGCTCTTGCCGGGGAGGTTGATTGCCCGGGACATGAGCTTGCCCCGCACGTCATGCCCGATGGTCGGCGAGTAGTCGTCAAGCGCCGCCCACAGTTCGCGTTTCTTGGCATAGTTCGCCTTGTCCCGCGACAGAATCAGGAACACCGAGGTCACGCATGATTCGATGGCCAGGAAGTGGATCATGTACCGATACAGGCCGTCCGGCACCGTGCCGCGCTCCGGCGTGGCCTCGGTCATCAGCCGGTTGACGAGCCGCAGCTGGTCCACACGGCGAATCATGACGTCCGTCTGCACGCTCTGCCCCTCGCGCCCGATGAAATAGTGGTAGAACGGCACGTCCAGATACTGTATGCGACTGACCCACGGGAACGGCTGGTACGAGTAGTAGAAGTCCACGTAGAACGTGTGCTCCGGCAGCTTGAGCCCCGAATCGCGCACCACCTGGGTGCGGAAGGTGAGCGCATGCATGATGATGTACTGCGCCAGCCCGAAATGCCCCAGGTCATCCCAGCCGAGCACACGGCCGGCCGGGATGACGCGGCGGAAGTTCACCGTGTGCTTGTGGCGCTTGGCCACCTTGTCGTAGACGTAGTTGGTGACGAGCATGTCGATGGGTTTGGCGGCCTCGCGCTGCGCCCGCAGTGTGGCCATCACGGTATTGATGGCCTGCGGGTCGACCCAGTCATCCGCATCCACCACCTTGACGTACATGCCGCGCGCCGCCGCCAGCCCTGTGTTCACTGCGCCGCCGTGTCCCTTGTTCTCCTGATGGATGGCTCGCACGATTCCGGGATTATTGCGTTCGAGCTTCTGCGCGTATGCCAGCGTGCCGTCCTTGGAACCATCGTCCACAATCAGCACTTCGATGTCCTGAGTGTCCGAGGCGGAGAGAATCGAGTTGACGCAGCGGTCAAGATAGGACTCCATATTGTATGCGGGGATTACGAAGGTGAGCGTCTTTGCCGTCGTTGCCGCGTTGGCCATACCAGTTACATCCTCACATGGTTCCATCGAAGGTTGCGAATCGCGGGCCGCGGACTGCGGGTCGTGCGAAACGCAACACGGATTTCGTTCGTTTGCTGTTCAAACCGTAGCACTTCGCCACGGTGAATGATAGGCGCGTTACGCAAGATGCCACGTCTGTTGCATATTCTGCACGCCTGCAGTATTACGCTGCCGTACTAAGACAAGGCTTGACTGGTATGTGGCGTCAGTAGTTCGTTGATGGATTGACTACCCCTCAGTCCCGCTTCGCGGGACAGCTCGTCCTGCAATCAGGGACGCGCTCCGCGCGGCATCCTGCTGGCTCGCCTGTCGGCTCGCACGTTGCCTACAAACAGCTCCGCTGTTTGCTTCACGGCAACGGTCCCGCAATCACGGACGCGCTCCGCGCGGCATCCTGCTGGCTCGCCTGTTGGCTCGCACGTTGCCTACAAACAGCTCCGCTGTTTGCTTCACGGCAACGGTCCCGCAATCACGGACGCGCTCCGCGCGGCATCCTGCTGGCTCGCCTGTTGGCTCGCACGTTGCCTACAAACAGCTCCGCTGTTTGCTTCACGGCAACGTCCTGACAAGGGGAGCCGGAAAGAGATACAAGCAACGAACTTCTGACGCAGGATACTAGGTTGGTCAGGATTGGCCACGGCTGGTCAGCTCTAACAGGACCGGGGCTCGGCGATGGCCAGTAACTGCGGCGGCTTGTCGGACAGTGTGAATGTGTCGCTTGGCTGTCCGGCGTCCTACTCGCGTCCTACTCGGTGATGTTCTCGCCGGCCGGATTGCCGTTCATGGCATCGGTCTCGTTGCTCGCGCTGGCGTCGTCAACGTCGGTGCCCGTGCTGCTGACGGTGTCAATGACACTGTCAGCGCTGTCACACGATATCGCCGGCAGCTCGCGCTGGCTACCGCGTTGCCTCCGCTGCGCTTCACGCTCGGCCTCACGCTGCGCCTCGCGTTGTGCCCGCGCGCCCTCGAACAGCAGCTGCGGCTTGGAATTGAGCCGGCTCAGACCGTGCCACGCCAAGTCCACGATGTACGCTGCGAGCTGTTCCTTGCTTACCTTCGGCCGGTCTGCCCAGTACTGGCCGGTGAATACGGTCATGCCCACCAGCATCTGCGCGTAGTACGGCACGCCCTTGACGGACAGCTTCTGTCGCTTGAAGGTGTCGGAGAGGATGTCCTCGACCCTCAGTGAGATATCGCCCAGCAACGAGTTGAACGATCCGGACGGGTCGGTGCTGGGGGAGTCGCGCACCAGCACCTGGAAGCCCTCCGCGTTCTCCTCGATGTAGGTGAGCAACGCCAGCGCGGTCCGTTCCACGATGCGGCGCGGGTGGATGTCCGGATTATCCAGCGCCTCGGTGAGCGTGGTGGTCAGCGCGCGCATCTCGCGGTCCACGATTACCGCGTAAAGACCCTCCTTGCCGCCGAAATGCTCGTAGACAATAGGCTTGGAAACCTTGGCGTGCGCGGCGATCTCCTCGACGCTCACCGCCTCGAACCCTTTGGCGGCGAACAGGGAACGGCCTACTGCGATGAGCTGTTCGCGTCGCTGCAGCGACGTCATACGTGAGGAATGTGCCATAGCGTTCAGCTTAGCCGGTGGGCGGGCCGGTTGGAATCGGCGGTGCCGGTGGGAGTGAAATTGGTTGCGGGTGACTTACCTCGGCTTATACGCAGCTGCCCATACGAAGTGGCTCATACGCAGCTGCCCATATGTAAAAAGATGGACAAAGTGCGTTTTCTGTCATATATGAGTGGCAAAATCATCATCGACAGGCATAGTGCCTGTTTCTCAGGAAGGAGGCTGATATGACCGTTGCATATACCCGCTCGGTGATGTCAACTATGCGTGGGGGGGGGTCTCTCCTGAGCTAGTGGTGTTCGTCAGCCTTCTGAGAGTCCGAAGAAGGTAAATACCATGGCGAATACGTACAAAGACGATATTGCGTCTCTCGATAACGATTACTCTGTCGGTGTCCAGAAGGCATATGATGCCGCGAAACAGCAGCTTGCGCAGGTGAATACTGCCAATCTTGAAGGCACTGACCGTGCGCTTCCGCAGGATCTGGGCAATAAGCTGGATTCGACGTTCACTCAGTTCGCGCAGGCCAAGCAGCAGAAGAGCGCTGAAATCACTCCGAAGAAAGAGGCTCTGAAGAAGCGTCATCTGATCTTCCTGCTGGTGCAGCTCGCGCTGATCGTACTGGGTCTTATCATCGCTTTCAAGGCCGGCGGCGACAGCGCGGGCATGTTCGGATGGCTGATGCTGATCGCCGGAATCGTCTGCCACTTCATCTTCTCCTCCATGGACAAGAAGGCCGCCGCCGCGCTGGCTCAGGAATGGCGCTCGCTGTTCGGTGCGTATCAGGCGACGTTCGGCCACAAGGAGACTCTGCACCAGTCCGCCAGCGGACTGTACAAGGACATCGACGACCTGTACCTGCGCAGCCTGGATCCGCAGCAGCGTGGCTTCGAGATGCAGAACCGCCAGCTACAGAAGCAGATGGAGGCGCAGAACGAGCAGCATGAGCAGGCCATGGCCATGCAGGCTGCCCAGATGAAGCAGATGCAGAGCATGATTGACGAGCAGCGCAACACGAACGCGATGCTGCGCGGCTAATCAAATATGGTATCGGTGAATGATCAGATGGAATGCCCCGGTTGCGGGGCTTCCGTCGCTTTACGGGATGAAGTGTGCGCCTTCTGCGGTAGAAAGCTCACATTCACTTCCTTGAATTTCAAGGAAGTGCGAAAAGCCACGTACAAGGAGTCGGCGAAATTCCTGGACGCATACAAGGGCGCGTTGAAGAATTCCCCCGACAACCCCGAAGTACTGGCTTCGTTGGGCTATGTGCTTCTGGACCGAGGGCAGTATGCAGAGGCGGCCGACACGCTCGATAAGGCCGCGGCCAACGGAGCGGACAATCCGGACGTGCTGTTCCGAGCGGCGCTCGCCAGATACAAGACGAAACGACCATTCCAAATCACGCTGCGTGAGGCGGAGAAGATCATCGCCTGCATCGATTCGGCGATCGCCATGGAACCTCATCCTGAATATCTGTTCGTTAAGGCGGAGCTCATCAAACAGTTATTTGAACGGCGTTTCGTCCGGTACCGGGAACGCTCATCCGATGTGTTGGCTCAAGCGAACTCGTCCGGTTTGTCGGCCAGCGACCGGGCGGATTTGGAATCATTGCTCAACGGGTGAAGCAACGAGTCGCCGCATAGGCATGGAGAGAAATGGATTATGGCAGTTTATAGCTTTCAGGAAATGATACGATGCCGCAAGGAAATGGCGATGAAAGCCTGCGGCATCTTTGATGAAGAGGAAGTCGGGCGCATCGACCCGATTTCATACGCCGAAAAATCCGGTGATCATTTCTTCGTCACCGTCTGGATGTTCGGTAACAAGAAGATCTACTCGGCGATGATGGAGATACTTCCCGGGAATTGGCCCGATCCGGAGAGCGGATACGGGAGGGCGTTCTTCGATGTCTACCGTTTCAAAAACATCAATGACATTCGAGTGGATGATTACGGCTGCGTCATCACATTGAACACGGGAAAGAAGCTCGAGCTGAACTCGAACTGTTTGGAAGGCAAGGATGCCTTCGCGTTCTCGGCGCATGGCCTTGTCAGCCTTTGGGACGAATACGACGACTGACAAGGCCGTGAACCAGGCCTCCCATACATGGGCTGGGCGGATACGCCCGTCCAGCCCATGACTACAAGAGTAATTCGGCGCTGAAAAGGAACATGGCGATGGCACTATTCGGTAAAAATCCTAATGAAATCAATTACGTAGGTGGGGAAAAACACTTTGCCGATGTCATAAAAAACAGGTCGGCAAATGACACATTGATCTTCCGCAATCCCGAAGAGGATTTCAATCATGGCTCCACTCTGGTGGTGCAACCCGGCGAACAGGCGATATTCGTCAATGAGGGCAATATCGAGCAGGTGTTCGATCAGGGCACGTATACGTTGACCACCTCCAATTACCCCTTCATTTCACGGTTGCGTAACGCGCTTTCCGGGGGAATCTCCACATTCAACTGCGTGGTGTATTTCGTCCGCATCGCTACGAGCCGTGAAATCATGTGGGGCACCGATACGCCGATCAAAGTCATGGACAAGGCGTATGGCGATCAGTTCACTGGCGTCGGCGTGGAAACCGAGGTCGGGGCTCGGGGTTCGTACAGGGTCAAGGTTTCAGATGCGGGACTGTTCCTGACCACTCTCATTGGCGGCAACTATGACCTGACCGATCAGGAGAGTCTCCGTGATTTCTTCAGGAACCAGTTCCTGAGCCATATTCTGGCATTCCTGACTCGTGAACTGACCAATTGGAACCAGCCGCTGATCAGCGCTCCGGCCAACGTGATCGCGTACTCCCAGTCGATTCAGAAGGAACTCGAGCCGGTTGCGGGCGAGTATGGTCTGGAGATGCTGAACTTCAACATCTCCGGAATGAAGATCTTCGACAATGAGGAGAGGCGGCAGGCTCAGGCTCTGGCGACGAAGAACCGCGAACAGTACTTCGGGCAGATGGCTGCGGGCGCAGGTGCCGCTGCGGCGGCGGTCGGCCAGCAGCAGGCGTATCAGACGCTGGGCACCAATTACCAGCAGGCGCAGGTGCTGGAGGCGATGAATCAGGCCGCAGCGAATCCGGGTGGCGAGAGCGGTGCGCTGATGGGCGCCGGCATGGGGCTGACCATGGGCGCCGGATTGGGGCAGATGATTCCCGGGCTTATGGGACAGACCCTGCAGGCCGCGGCTGCGGCACCGGGGGCGTCCGGCACCGCAGCTCAGCCGTCCGCGAGCAAGGGCGACCCCATGGAACGTCTGTCGAAATTGAAGCAAATGTCGGATGCCGGACTCATCAGCACCGAGGAATATGAGTCCAAGAAGGCAGAAATCCTCAAGGAGCTGTGAACACGACCATGACACGTTATCTTTCTTCGATCATCGCGACGGTATTCTTTGCGGTGGCGATTGCGGCGTTCGGCTTCCAGCTGGCTGTTTTCGAGTTCGCACCCATTGCCCAGTACGTCGTGCTGTCGTTCATGCTGGTGTTCACCGTCCTCATCTGGGTTGCCGACGCGCAAGCGAGCCGTCAAATGGTGGGGCGCGACCTGTACCACCGCATCATAGCCGAGAACGGTCTGTTCCCCATCGTCGGATACCTCGTGCAGTGCGTGTTCGCGCTGTTGTATGGTCTCGCATGGAACACGGTGCTTAACCCGGTGGCCACCGGATTGCGGCTCGTTTTGCCGAAGGGCTTGTTCCTCCCTCTGATCGTCGAACTGGTTATTACCGCCGTGGTCGTGGTGTTCTGGCTGGGCAACGTCCGGGCGAACGATCACACCGCGCTGCAGCACGTCGAACATGAAGCGAAGATTTCCAGCAAGGAGCAGCTCAAAGGGCAGGTGCTGCTACTCAAGCAGCGTGTCGGCTCCGCTGATTCGAGCAAGGCCGAGACAATGCGTTTCATCGAGCAGAAAGTCTCCGCGCTCCCATTGAATCCCTCCGCGTCGGCGCTGCCGTTATACCAGCAGGCGATTCAGCTGATTATCGCCGCGAACCAGACACCGGGAGAGGTGACGCTGGAGACGCTGGAGAACATCAAGCGCGCCGTCGCCATGGTGCGCTGAGCCTATCCGCATTTCGTTACTTCAGGCCGTGGCGCTGATAAGAACGCCGCGGCCTTCTTTGATGTGTGCGCATGATGTGTGCGGAAAGCAATACCAAGGCGTGCGTAGACTTGGCAGGTATGGATACGAATACTTTGCTCGCCATTGTTGGCGTGATTGTGGTGGCGGTCGTACTGATCGCCCTGAGCATCTGGCTGTCCAAGTCCCGCAAACGTGACCTCGATCGCGCGATGGGTCAGCAAGCCCCGGATGACAAGCGGACCCGTGACGCCAAGGCCGCGGCGGATGCTCGTTTGGCTGCTGAAGCGGAGGCCGAGGCTGCGGCATCCGCGCAGTCCGGCCAGAAACCGGCGTCTCATGCCTCCGGTGCGGATGATGGATCCGCTGCGTCTGCCGGTGCTGCTGCCTCAGAGGTCACCGCGGAATCCGCGACTGCGACGCAACCTAAGCCCGCCGCGCACGCTTCCGCCCCAGTCGCACCTAAAACCGAATCCCCGGAATCCATCGGTTCCCGACTGACACGATTGAAGGCGAAGCTCGCCAAGTCCGACAACCCGTTCGGTAAGGCGCTGTTCAACATCCTGACCAAGGACAATCTGTCCGAATCCGACTGGGAGGACGTCGAGGACACGCTGCTGCTGGCCGACGTTGGCGCGGACGCCTCCGCCCAGCTGGTCGACGATCTGCGTACGGACGCCCGTGTCAACGGCCGATCTGACCCGGAAGAGGTGCGTGCCACCCTCAAGGAGAAGCTGCTCGATCTGGTCGGCCGCGACACTGATCGTCGCCTCAACGCCGAAAAACCGGGCGCGGACAAGCCGTCCGTCATCATCATGGTCGGCGTGAACGGCACCGGTAAGACCACCACCGCAGGCAAGCTGGCGCGTCTGTTCGTGGCGGAGGGCAAGAACGTGGTGCTCGGCGCGGCCGACACCTTCCGCGCCGCCGCCGCCGACCAGCTCGAGACCTGGGGAGCCCGCGTGAACGTGCCGGTCGTCCGTTCGGACAAGGACGGCGCAGACCCCGCCTCGGTGGCGTTCGAGGCTGCAGGCAAGGCCAAGGAATCCCAAGCGGACGTGCTTATCATCGACACCGCGGGCCGACTCCAGAACAAGGCCAATCTCATGGACGAGCTCGGCAAGATCCGGCGCGTCACCGAAAAACAGCTGCCGGTCGCCGAAGTGTTGCTCGTGCTCGACGCCACCACCGGCCAGAACGGCATGGCCCAGGCCAAGGTGTTCGCCGAGGCCATCGGCATCACCGGCGTGGTGCTCTCCAAGCTGGACGGTTCGGCCAAGGGTGGCATCGTGATCTCCGTGCAGAAGGAGCTCGGCGTGCCGGTCAAGCTCGTCGGCCTCGGCGAAGGCCCGGACGACCTCGCCCCGTTCGATCCGGAAGGCTTCGTGGACGGCATCCTCGCTTAGTGGATCGTCTTCTTCGGGTCTCTCCCCCAGTCAGCTACGCTGACAGCCCCCTCATCAGAGGGGGCCATAGCCGTACGGACGCGCTGCGCGCGCGGTTTGCTGGCTCGTCTGTAGGCAACGTTCCGTCAGAGGGGGCGATAGCACGGCGCATGTCATTTGAACGATTACGAGAGACGCTGCCAGTGTGACTGACGGTCTTGCGTCCACGTTGTGAACGCTCGGGAGCGGCATCCGATGACAAACCAAGCCCTGAATCATGTTCGTAACATGGTTCAGGGCCTTTTCATACGCCTAGGAATAACGCCGAAATCCAGTCGCCGAGCATGGCGGAAACCCCCAGTCATGCTTAACAATCGCGTAACGTGCCGTAACGAAACCAAAATGCATCCGGCTTTTACTGACAAACTGTTAGCCCCCACAAGGGGGACGGCATGTAGTGGAATACAGACGCCGACCGTCCGGCTTGAAACCCGGCTCTCGACGCCATGAACAAAGAGAGGGAGGTAGACATGGAAGCGCTTGATTCCGGAAACACCGCATGGATCCTTACATCCGCGTCCCTGGTTTTCCTCATGACGCCGGGTGTGGCGTTCTTCTATGGCGGCATGGTTCGTGCCAAGGCCGTTCTGAATATGCTGATGCTTGAGGCGGCCGCACTGTCGGTCACCATGATTATCTGGACCCTGTGGGGTTGGTCCATCGCCTACGCCGGCAATGACATCGGCGGCATCTTCGGCGACCCGGCCAGCGGATTCCTGCTCAAGGATTCCATGGTGGCCCAGGATGGCGTGTTCACCACCACCGGCCTCAATGCCAACAACTACCCGGTGTCCGTGGACGTCGCCTTCCAGGTGGCCTTCGCCATGATCACCGTCGGCCTGATCTGCGGTGCCATCGCCGAGCGTGTCAAGTACAGCACCTGGATGATTTTCGTGGCCCTGTGGATCACCTTCGACTACGCTCCTATGGCTCACATGGTGTGGAATGACGGTCTGCTGTCCGCTGACGGCGCGATTTCCAAGGCCATCGGCGCCGCCGCCCACGATTTCGCAGGTGGTACTGTCGTCCACATCAACGCCGCAGTCGCCGCCCTGATCATCGTGCTCATCATCGGCAAGCGCAAGGGCTTCGGCACCCAGCCGTTCCGTCCGCACAACGTGCCGTTCGTGATGCTCGGCGCCTTCCTCCTGTGGTTCGGCTGGTTCGGCTTCAACGCCGGTTCCGCCTTCGCAGCCAACGGCACCGCCGGCTATGCCTGGGTCTCCACCTCGGCCGCAACCGCCGCCGCCATGCTCTCCTGGGGCTTCACTGAGAAGATTCGCTCTGGCCACTACACCGCCATGGGCGCTGCCTCCGGTATGGTCGCCGGCCTGGTCGGCATCACGCCGGCCGCCGATGTGGTCTCCCCGTTGTGGGCCATCGTGCTCGGCGCGATCGTCGGCATCCTGACCTGCCTCGCCTGCGGTCTGAAGTTCAAGTTCGGTTACGACGACTCCCTCGATGTGGTCGGCGTGCACGGCGTCGGCGGTTTCACCGGCACCCTGCTCATCGGCTTCTTCGGTGAAGGCACCGGCCTGCTGGCCGGCGGCGACTGGAAGCAGCTCGTCGTGCAGCTGGTCATCGCCCTCGTCGCCATCCTCTACTCCGCAGTGATCACCGCGATCATCGCCTTCGCTCTGGAGAAGACCATCGGCTGGCGTGTCACCGAAGCTCAGGAAGTCAGCGGCATCGACCTTGTCGATCAGGGCGAACGCGCTTACGATTTTGCTGGTACTGCCAGCTCCGTTCTCAAGGAGGTGAAGTGAGATGAAGCTGATCACCGCTATCATCCAGCCCCATAAGCTCGACGACGTCAAGGAAGCTCTCGCAGCTGCCGGCGTGCACGGTCTGACCGTGTCCGAAGCCAATGGCTACGGCCGTCAGCGCGGCCACACCGAGGTCTACCGCGGTGCCGAATACACGGTGGATCTGATTCCGAAGATCCGCATCGAGGTCCTGGCCGATGACGCCGACGCCGAGACGCTGGTCGGTGTGATCGTCAAGTCCGCCGGCTCCGGCACCATCGGCGACGGCAAGGTGTGGGTCGCCCCACTGGATTCCGTGACCCGCGTGCGTACCGGTGAGACCGGTTCCGCCGCCATCTGATAAGTCGTCCGGGCTTCCGGTGGTATGCAGGAGTTCGGACTATCGATAAGACAAGGTCCCCGCACGTTGCGATTGTCGCCGTGCGGGGACTGTCATATGTGGGTTGTTTCCCATTCGGACATGGGGATAACTCGTGGGTACTGCTGCAACTGCGTTACAAGGGGCTGTTTGGCCGCTGCGGGAAGGTGTTCCGAAAAGCCTGAAACAGCCCCTCGTAACGCAGAAGCGCACATCTGAAGAAAGATCTGAGGCAATGACTTCGGCAGTAGATGGTTTGAAGCAACGATTTATGGCGATGAGCCAGCCGGATGACGACGGTGTCTACCGGAACGGCCCGGCAAAGCGTGCAGCACGCACCGAACTGGCCATGCAGTGCCTCACGCAGCTGTGGGATGAGGCGTGCGCGGCCGTCTCGTTCACCGTGCCGGTGGCCGGCATCGGCTTCGCGGCGGTCGGTTCGCTGGCACGTGGTCAGATTGGTCCCAGCTCCGACTTGGATCTGGTCATCATCTATGAGCCGCGCGCCGTGAACGACCAGCAGCTCAACGAGCTGGCCAACAAACTCTGGTATCCGCTCTGGGACAGCGGCCTCGACCTTGACCATTCCATTCGTACCCGTACCCAGTGCGAGGAGGTCACCGACCATGACCTGCCGGCTGCGATGGGATGGTTGGATGTCAAGCCCATCGCCGGCGACACCGAGCTTATCCGCACCACGGCTGCGTCCATCCTCGAGCGTTGGCGCAAGGCGGCACGCAAACGCCTGCCCGAACTGCTGGACTCCGCCAAATCACGCCTTGACGAGTTCGCAAGGCTGCAGTACGTCAACCAACCGGACATCAAGGAGGCGCGTGGCGGTCTGCGCGATTCGGTGCTGATCTCCGCCCTGGCCACATCATGGCTGGCCGATCGTCCGCACGGCAGCTATGACGAAGCCGTGGAGCGTCTGCTTGACGTGCGCGACTGCATCCATCTGGTAGCCAACAAGGACACCAATCTGCTGCTCACCCCGTATCAGGCCAAGGTGGCCGCCATGCTCGGCCTTGCCGACCCGACATGGCCGGAAGACGAACGTGCCGCCTATTCGATTGACGATCTGCAGACGCTGCTCGCCCGGCTCGGTCGCCGCATCTCCTTTGCGCTGGATTCCACCGCATCCCGCGCCGAGCATTCGCTGACCCACGAGAAGCCTCGGTTCGCGTTCTTCCAGATGTTCTCCCAGCGTGCCGGCGGCAAACGCGAGGCCCCGCAGTTCGACATCGTGGCCCCCGGCATCGCCAAGCACGAAGGCGAATTGGTGCTCGCCCCCGGCGTCGAACCAGCCAAGGACGCCAAACTGGCGTTGCGCATGGCTGTGGCCTCGGGCGAATTCGGCCTGCCCATCAATCCGTCCACGCTGGTCAATCTCAAGAAATGTCCGATTCGTGACAACCAATGGGACGCTGAATCCCGTGAACTGTTCGTACGGCTGCTCGCCTGCGGGCCGGAGCTCATGAATGTGTGGGAAAGCATCGACTTCGTGGACATCCCGGGCCGATGGATGCCGGAATGGCTGGGCATCCGCAACCGTCCGTCCGCATCGGCCGCCCACCGGTACACCATCGACCGCCATATGGTCGAGGTCACCTCGCGCATCACGCGTGACACCCCGTCCGGCGGCCGTTACGATGACGAGCATTATCAGACGCTGCTGCTCGCCGCCATCACGCACGACATCGGCAAACGCGCGTTCGTGGCCGACCACGCGGCCGAAGGGGCCCGCCATGTTCCGGTGATCCTCAAACGTATGGGGTATGCGCAGAACATCATCGACTGGGCCACGATTCTGGTCCGCGAGCACCTGACGCTTTCCGAATACGCCACCGGCAAGGACCCCAATGACCCCGCAACGGCGGCCGAACTGACCGACCGCCTGCACCATGACAAGCTGCTGCTGGATATGCTCTTCGACCTGACCCGGGCTGATGGCTCATCCCTCGGTGCCACCGCCGGCGAGTCAATCACCAAGAAATACGGATGGTCCAAGTGGCGCGAGCAGATCGTGCACACCATGTACGCCTCCGTGCGCGCCGCCATGTAGCAATCCGAGCCTCCTCTGACGAGGGGCTCCCGGCGCAGCCGGGTGGGGGGAGAGAAGACAGTCGTAATTGTTGTGACTACCGCATCCACCCATCACCTCGCACGCGCAGCCCATTGAACAGTCCGCGCCCGCCCATCAGCACCATGTTGAACGCGGTCCACAGCACAGCGGTGCGCAGCAGATCGTTCGGCAGCTGCGGGGCCACGCCGCCGGCCACGATTGCAAGGACGGCGATGTACACCAGCGCCGTCAGTGTGCAGGTGCCCGCCAGATACCGATAATCGCGTGCTCCGATGAGGATGCCGTCAATCGCCATCATCCAGCCCTGCAGCGGGAAGAAGACGCCCATCGTGACCATGCCCACGGCCACCAGAATCTGGATGCTCGCGGTTGGGGAGAAGAAGCGTCCGGCAAACAAGCCAATCGCGGCGAATCCCACGCCGATGACCGCCCCGACCATCAGTCCCGCACGGCCGGTTGCGCGGGTAAGCGTCCGGGCCTGGTTCCGGTCGCCGGCGCCGAGCGCGGTGGCCACCAACGTCTGACCGGCGATGCCCACTGAATCCAGCATGTTCATCGCGAAGTTCCATGAGGAATTCACGGCCTGGAAGCCTGCCAGCACCGCAGTGCCCATGCGGGCCGCGCAGGCGACCGTGGCCACCATCGCCGCGCGAATCGCCAGCGTACGGATGAACAACGGTAGTCCGTCGCCGCCGGCGGCCGCGATACCTTGCAATCGGGGCTGCAGGCTCGCCCCGTCCGCCCGAGCCCACAGGATGGCCGGCACCACCAGAAACAGTCCCATATACCATTGCGCAATCAACGTGGCCACGCCCGAACCGGCGATACCCCAGCGGAACACGAACACGAAGAGCATATCAAGCGCGGTGTTCAGCACCGCGCCGCTCACCGCCGCGATCAGCGTGATGCGGACTTTCTGCAGTCCGCGGAAGATGCCGTTGGCGGCATACACCAGCAGCATGCCTGGTGCGCCCAGGACTATCGCGCGCGTGTAGGTCGTGGCCTGCGTCAGCACAGCGCCGCTGCCTCCAAGCGCCCGGCACAATGGCTCGGCAGCCGCAAACAGGCCGATCGCAAGTACCGTACCGATGCCCAATGCCAGCCATAGGCCGTCGATGCCGGCCTGCAGGCCCTCGCGTCGGCGGCCCGCGCCGAGCAGATGCGCCACTTGCGCCGTGGTGGAGTAGGCAAGGAAGATGCACAGGCCCACGGCGGTCAGGATGATGGTGGAGCCGATGGACAGGCCGGCCAGCGCGGCGTCGCCGATATGCCCCACGATCGCCGTGTCGATGAGGATGAACGTGGGCTCGGCGATGAGCTGGCCGAAGGTGGGCAGCGCCAGCGCGAGAATCCGTCGGTTCGTCTCGCGGGAGGATGGGGATTGGTGATGCACGTCCGCTTGCATATCATGCTTGACTACGTTGCGCAACCTGCCTCCTTCACGCCGAAAGGTTATCCCCAGACTATCCACCAAGTTATCCCCATTATGTGGATAACTCAGTGGATTATCCACCTAGTTATCCCCAAAATGTGGATAACTAATTTTTCTATCCACATTTGTGCCCCGCGCGTGTCGCGGCGCTGACTTCAGGGTGAATTCCATATGAACGGCTCGCGTACGGAGTGCTTACGGCGAGCTGATGGTTCGACGACGATTCGATGAACGGCTTGCTGACGGTTCATACACATCGAGCTCTTATACTTGGGGGCTATGGCAGAAGGAAGTGAACGTTCGTATCAGGATGGGTACGGCGGCGACCGCGCGCGCGGTGGCCAGGGCCCGACTACATCGGGCGACCCGATTTTCGACCGTGTCCCTCCGCATGACGACGATGCGGAGATGGCGGTGCTCGGCGGCATGCTGATGAGCAAGGACGCCATCGGCGAAGTCTCGCAGACCATCGACGTCAACGATTTCTATCAGCCCAAGCATCAGACGATTTATACGGCGATCATCGACCTGTTCTCCGCCAGTCAGCCGGTGGACGTGGTGCTGGTGGCCAATCAGCTGCTGGCGGACGGCAATCTGGACAAGGTGGGCGGCGCCGATTACCTGCACAGTCTGGTGGCTTCGGTGCCCACCGCCGCCAACGCCATGTATTATGCGGAGATCGTCCATCAGCGGGCGATTCTGCGCAATGTGATCGCCGCCGGCACCAAGATTGCGCAGCTGGGCTATTCCGCTGAGGGTTCGCAGGCTGAGGATGTGGTGAATCTCGCCCAATCCGAGGTCTATGAGATGTCGATGGGCAAGGTGCGGCAGGATTATTCCGCCATCGGCCCGGTGGTGCATGACGCCCTCGACCAGCTGGACAAGCTTCAGCAGGGCTTGGTGAACAAGGGTGTGCCGACCGGGTTCCGCGACATCGATGATGTGACGCAGGGCCTGCAGCCTGGACAGATGGTCGTCGTCGCGGGACGTCCGGCCATGGGCAAGTCCACGCTCGGCATCGATTTCGCGCGCGCGGCCTCCCTGCACCACAACATGACCACGATCGTCTTCAGCCTCGAGATGAGCAAGGTGGAGCTCGCCCAGCGCATCATCTCCGCCGAGACGAACATCCCGATGGCTGCGCTGCGCCGCGCGGACGACATCACGCCCGAGCGCTGGAACACGCTGAACCAGTTCTGGACCAAGATGCAGAACGCGCCGCTGTTCATCGACGACAGTCCGAATATGTCCCTGATGGAGATTCGTGCGAAGTGCCGCCGCCTCAAGCAGACCAATGACCTGAAGCTCGTGGTCATCGATTACCTGCAGCTCATGACCTCCGGCAAGGCCGTCGAATCCCGCCAGCAGGAGGTTTCCGAGTTCTCCCGCGCGCTGAAGCTGCTCGCCAAGGAGCTGGAGGTGCCGGTAGTGGCCCTGTCCCAGCTGAACCGTGGTCCCGAAATGCGCAACGACAAGAAGCCGCAGCTGTCCGACCTGCGTGAATCCGGTTCCATCGAACAGGACGCCGACGTGGTGTTCCTGGTGCACCGACCGGACTTCTATGATAAAGAGGACCGTCCGGGCGAGGCGGACATCATCATGGCCAAGCACCGTAATGGTCCGACCGAGACCTTCCATCTCGCCTTCCTCGGCGCCACGTCCAAGTTCAAGGACATGCCGCAGGACTACAACGCCAACCAGGGGGTGTGATCATGGCCGATGCCAAGCATGAGCCGGATGCAGTGCCGAGTACTGCTTCTGATGCGCCGCAGCATGGTGTGCAAGGCAGTGCACAGCATGTTTCACGAGATGTTCCACACGCTGAACAGCATGTTTCACATGCTGTTTCACATACTGTTGCGCATGATGGGACTTCTATCGGGGAACCGCAGGGGCAGATGAACTCGGATGAAGCGACTGTTCCGGACAAGGACGTGGCCGCCCACCCGGTGATTGGCCGTCGAGGCGCATCGCCTATGCCCCGCGCCCCGTGGTATGCGTTCGCCACGGTGCCGGTCGGCCGGTTCGTCCGATTCGCGTCCCGCGTCACCAAGCATGGCGGTTCGGCGCTTCCCGGAAGAATCGTGGAAAGCTTCGACCCCGGCTTCCTGACCCGTACTCTGGGCCAGCTGCCGCTGGGCGTGGTGCTGGTGTCCGGAACGAACGGCAAAACCACCACCACCCGTATGGTCGCCTCGATGCTCTCCGATCTGGGACTCAAAGTATTCACCAATCCCACCGGCTCGAATTTCGTGCGCGGCGTGGTCTCCGCACTGCTCACCGAAGTGACGCTCGGCGGCAAGCTGGATGCCGACATCGCCGTGCTGGAACTGGACGAGGCGTACGCGGTGCATTTCGTCAGGCAGGTCAAGCCGCGATACGCCCTGCTGCTCAACGTGATGCGTGACCAGCTCGACCGCTTTGGCGAAATCGACACCACTGCCAGGTTGTTGAGCTGCGTGGCCGAAGCGACCACCGGCACGGTGGTGCTCAACCGTGAGGACCCGCGCATCGCCGCGCTCGCAGCCAAGGCTCCGGCCGGCACCTCGGTGCGTTACTTCGGCTTGGCGGACGGTCTCAAGCACTACTTCCCCTCCGACGACGACATGGCCACCACCGTCAGCGTGGAAGACGGCTCCACCTCCCGGCCCCCTCTGACAAAAGAACTGTCAGCGCAGCTGACTGGGGGAGAGAAGGACGCCGACGTGACGCTCGCCGCTGTGGGCGACCATCAGGCCACCTTCCACATGGACGGGCGGGATTACGCCACCGCAGTCCGGCTCGAAGGCGTCTACAACCTGTACAACGCAGCCGCCGCGCTCGCCGTGGTGCGCGCGGTGATGCGCGATGCAGCAGCGGCGCGCAAAGCCTTGGCTGCGGCCAACGCCTGCTCGGTCAGCGCCGACGAGCTCATCGCCGCGGTCGCCCGCGTCACGCCGGCGTTCGGCCGCGGCGAGGTCATCGATGTCAACGGCTCGCCGGTCGAACTGCTGCTGGTCAAGAATCCGATGGGATTCCGCCTCTCGCTCGCCAGCTTCGACCCGTCGCATGCCGACACGATGATCGCCATCAACGACGAATACGCGGACGGTCGCGATATGAGCTGGCTGTGGGATGTGGACTTCACCTCATTGCGCGCGTCCGGCGTCGCCATGGTTTCCGGCGTGCGCGCCTGGGACATGGCGCTGCGCCTCGGCTACGACCAGGTGCCGGTCGCCGCCACGGATCCCGACCTCGAACAGGCGGTCAGCGCATTCGTGACCGCCAACCCCGGTGTCCGCAAGCACATCTACTGCACGTACACCGCCATGCTCAAGACCCGTGCGATATTGGGCCGCATCGCCGATGTACGCGACGCCGGCGTAGGCAAATAAACCTAGTCAAATAACCGTAGGCAAAACCGGATGCGCACAACCTGCACTGGCTGGCGGGAGCGCAGTGCATGCCTCACAACAAGCCGCTCATCAGACAAGACAAGGAGGAATCGACATGGCCAAGACCATCGATGTGATGTCCCTGTATCCGAAAGACATGAACATCTACGGCGATTCCGGCAACGTGCTCACCATTCGTCGCCGTCTGGAACTCTACGGCTATGAGCCGGTCATCCACCAATACAACCAGGGTGACGACTGGCCCAATCACGTGGACCTCATTCTGGGCGGCGGCGGACAGGACACCGGGCAGAAGAAGATCATCGACGACCTCTACCGGCGCGCCAACCTATTGCGCGCACTCGCAGTGGAAGGTACGCCGATGCTGATGATCTGCGGCATGTACCAGCTGTTCGGCGAGTATTTCGAAACCGTGGACGGTACGAGGCTCGACGGCATCGGCATCATCGGCGCATACACTGTCGGCCAGGATGCGCGCATGATTGGCAATCTGGTGGAGCATTCCGAACAGTTCGGTGACGTGATCGGCTACGAAAACCATTCCGGTCAGACCTTCCTGAGGCCAGGCGTCAAGCCGTTGGGCACTGTTGATGCCGACGGCCGGGGCAACAACGGCAAGGACCACACCGAAGGTGCCCGCGTACACAACGTGATCGGCACCTACATGCATGGCTCGCTGCTGCCCAAGAACCCTGCCGTCAGCGATTTTCTGATCGGTGCCGCCGTGTCACGCCGCTACGGTTCGTTCGATACCGCCGACCAGACGAAGGAACAGGCGGCAGCGCTCGCCGAACTCGACAGGACTGCCGCGCACGCGCGCGAATCTGCCGCCGCCCGTCCGCGCTGATCGACCGCGCTGATCGTCCGCGCTCCGCCGCCTTAGGCGAAATCATCCGCTAAGCCTAACGTCATCGGCTCGCGATTGCGCTAGGCTTAGCAGTAAGAGACGGGGCAGCAGGCCGCGTCGAGCCTCGAAGGAGGGGTTATTATGGCTGATTTCGATTTGGGCGATGGTGTCCGCAAGGTCCTGTTGGCTGGCATCGGTGCCTTGGCTACGGGATATGAGAAGGGCAGCGCCATTGTTGACGATCTGGTCAAGAAAGGCGAGCTGACCGTGGAACAGGGCAAGTCCCTGAACACCGAACTCAAGCGCAAGGTCGGCGAGGCTTTGGTCAACGACGCCAACAAGGACACCGCCAAGGCCGATGCCGCACCGGCCGAGGAGCCGGCTGCGGATGCCGCCGACGACTCCAACAAGGACTGAACTAAGGACTGATCGTTTTCGTGGCTGACAAGACAACGGAACAGGCGGTGCGGCGCGACGCAAGCGGCACCTCGGCGCAACATCCCTCTGAACACGCTCGTTCGGGCGCTGCGGATGGTGGCCTCGGAGCCGGTGCCGCAACGTCTGCCCCAACGTCTTCCTCCCAGTCGCAGGCTGCCGCCGGCACCGCTCATAGCACGAACGACGACAAGCCGAATGATATTCCCGACCGTCCGACCGCGGCATACGCGCAATGGGCCGCGACGAATACCGAAACCATTGGGATTTTCGGTCCCCGGCGCGATGATTTCTCCGAGCGCTATCATCTGACCCGTCGCAGCAAAGCCAAACGTCTGGCGCAAATCGTGCGTATCGTCAACCAATTCGATGCGCTCAAGGGGCTGACTCCGGTCAAGATGCGTCTGATGTTCGAGGCGCTCGGCCCCACTTTCGTTAAAGTCGGCCAGATTCTCTCGATGCGTTCGGAGATTTTGCCGCAGAGCTTCTGCGACGAACTCGCCAAACTGCGTGCGGACGCCGACCCCATGCCATACGCCACGGTATTGGACGTATTGTCCGAAGAGTATGGACGACCGGCCAATGAGGTCTTCGCGCACATCGATCTGAAACCGCTGGGCTCGGCGTCCCTCGCCCAAGTGCATCGCGCCACCTTGCGTACCGGCGAGGACGTGGCCGTCAAAGTGCAGCGCCCGGGCGTGCGCGAGACCATGGCGCAGGACGTGTCCATCATGCGCTCCATCGCCAAAGTCGCCACCAAGGTGATTCGCACCTCGCAGATCGTCGATCTTCAGGGTGTGGTCGAGGAGCTGTGGGACACCTTCGAATCGGAGACGGACTTCCTTGTCGAGGCGCGCAATCTGGCCGAATTCAAGCGATACGCCTCGCGGTTCAAATACATGGACTGCCCGACTCCGTATCCGGACCTGTGCACCGAGCATGTGGTGGTCATGGATTATGTGGACGGCATCTCCGTTTCACACTCCGGCGAACTGGTGGCCGCCGGCTATGATCTCAAGGACATCGGCACCAAGCTCGTAGACAATTACGCCACGCAGATCCTCGATGAAGGCTTCTTCCATGCTGATCCGCACCCGGGCAACATCATCATCCGCGGCGGACAGATCGTGCTCATCGACCTCGGCATGACCGGTCGATTGGACGCCAAGACCCGTGCGGTGATGAAGGACATGATCTTCGCCGTCGCCAAACAGGATTCCCCCCAGCTTGCCGACGGCCTGCTGCGATTCGCCGGAGCCGAGGCGGATACGGCTGATTATCCCGCGTTGCTCGCCGATCTCGACGTCATCGTCAAGGAATACGGCACCGTGGATCTAAAGGACCTCGATCTGGCCGCTTTCCTGACCGCGCTCACCTCGCTCGCGCAGCGTCACGGCATCGAAGTGCCCAGCAGCATCACCACGGTGGGGCGTGCGTTGGTCACGCTCGAGGGGCTGCTTGACGAATTCATCCCCGATGTGAACATGATTGAGATCATCTCCCGGCACATCGTCACGTCGAAAACCACCGTCGAAGCAGCCGAAGACGAGCTGAAGACGCTGGGTCTGGAGAGCCATGAGGCGCTCCACAGCGCGCTGGGCGCGATGAGCGAGCTCAACGTGGCGGCGCGCATGCTGACGCGCGGCCAGTTGCGCATGAACATGGAGCTGGTGGGTTCGCAGGAGCCGTTCCAGCTGCTCTCCGATATGGTGAACCGACTCACGATGGCATTGATTGTGGTCGGCCTGTTCATCGGCTCGTCCATCGTCTATTACGCCGGCATGAAGCCCATCATTTTCGGCATCCCAATCGTGGGCTTCATGGGATACGTCACCGCGTTCGTGCTCGGCGTTTGGATCGTGATTGACATCTACCTCAAGGGCCGCAAGACGAAGAAGCGGTAGGGTAGTCGGGCGGCGTGCTGCGCCGGATTCATGAGATCTGACGTTCGTAGACGCGGCCGGTGCTTTCCAGCGCGGTGCGTCGTTTCGCCTCGGTGGACTCGCGGACGATCATCGGACATTCTATCGTTGTGACGCCGTGGTGCGGCCGGCCCGCCAATGCATCGAGAATGAACTGCGCGGCGGTCTTGCCCAGCATCGTGATGTTGTTGTCGAATGTGGTCAAGGTCGGATGCGCATTCGAGGCGAACACGAACCAATTGTCGTGGCCGATGATGGCGACGTCTCGCGGGATGCGTTTGCCTATGGCCAACAGTCCGCGTGCTGCTCCGCGCGCGATTTCGTCGCTCAGGCAGTAGATTGCATCCAGATGAGGATACCGTTCGACCAATAATCGCGCCGCCCGCTCGCCCCACTCCTCGCTCCAGGCGTCGAACAGTATCGCCACCGGCTGGAAATCATAGAGGATGAACGTCCGTTGCGCGCCCAGCACCCGGTCTTTCGCCGCCTGGAAATCCTCCGGGCCGGCGATGATGGCGATGTATCGCCGCCCGATACTGAGCAGGTATTCGATGGCCTGCGCGCCGGCACCGATATTGTCACAGATGATGCTGCAATCCCGTGGGTCGCGGGAAGGATCATAGGCATAGATGACCGGCAGACCCATCGTGGTGCGTGGGTCAAGCGGCGGCCGTGAATTCGTGGTGTCGCCGACAACGATCAAGCCGTCCACGCCGTGCGCCGCAAGCCGGTCGATATGGCTTTTCTCCAGCGCTGGTCGTCCATGCGAACTCATGAGCAGGGCGGCGTGATTCGATGCGCCGAGCGTGTTTTCGGCACCGGTAAGCATGGGCAGGGCGAAACGGCCGTTGTAATCGGATGTGATCAATCCGATCAGCCCCGAGCGGCGAGTGGCGTGGTGCGGTTTGCTGGATTTGCTGTAGCCGAGTTTTTTGGCGGCCTCGATGACGTCACGCTGGGTGCTGGCCGATACGCGGTCCGTGTTGTTCAGCGCTTTGGATGCGGTGGCGACGGACACATTGGCCAGTCTGGCAACATCGGCGAGGGTTGGTTTGCGGCTCATAGTCCATACGGTAAGCGAAAAATTTCGCATTCGCAAGACCTGTGAATCAGCCGAACGGCATGCGCATACCATCAACAATTGCAAGCGGTGAGAGTGCGGAGATAGCCGGCATAGCAGCCTGTTTCCGCGCGTGAAGACAATGCAATACAGCCAGCACCTACAATGTGGAAAGGACGAACCATGAGCCAGCACGTCACGGTTACTTCACCGTTCTGGAAGCGGTACCGTGAGAACGTCGCCAAGGAAGTGATCCCCTATCAGTGGGCGGTCATCAACGACGAGCAGAAGATCGACATCCCGCGCGACCCCTCCGGCGCCAAGCAGGACATCGACTACCACTACAGCCGTGCCGTGCGCAACCTGCGCATCGCCGCAGGCGACGAGGAAGGCGAGTTCAAGGGCTTCGTCTTCCAGGATTCCGACGTGTACAAGTGGCTTGAGGAAGCCGCCTACTCCCTCGCCTACGAGCCGGATGAGCAGCTCAAGGACCTGTGCGACAAGCTGGTCGACCTCATTGCCCGCGCCCAGCAGGACGACGGCTACCTCGACACTCCGTACATCATCAAGTCCGGCGCGTTCGAGAACCGTGAGCGCTTCTCCCAGATCCAGCAGTCCCATGAGATGTACGTGATGGGCCACTACATCGAGGCCGCCGTGGCCTACTTCGAGGTCACCGGCAACCAGCAGGCCCTCGAGGTCGCCGAGAAGATGGCCGCCTGCCTGGACGCCAACTTCGGTGAAGAGGACGGCAAGATCCCCGGTGCCGACGGCCACCCGGAGATCGAGTTGGCGCTCTCCCGTCTCTACGAGGTCACCAAGGAGGAGAAGTACCTCAAGCTCGCCAAGTTCTTCATCGACGTGCGCGGCAAGGACCCGAGCTTCTACGACAAGCAGAACGAGAAGATTGGCGATGGCTCCACCGACATCTTCCCGCAGATGCGTGGCTGGACCCACGAATACACCCAGACCGCCCGTCCGATTCGCCAGCAGCAGACCGCAGAAGGCCACGCCGTGCGCGTCGGCTACATGCTCACCGGTGTCGCCCACGTGGCCCGCCTGACCGGCGACAAGGAGCTTGAGGAGACCGCCAAGCGTCTGTGGCACAACATCGTCACCAAGCGCATGTACATCACCGGCGGCGTTGGCTCCACCCACGTCGGCGAGGCCTTCACCTACGACTACGACCTGCCGAACGACACCATGTACGGCGAGACCTGCGCCTCCGTGGCCATGAGCTTCCTGGCCAAGCAGATGCTCGAACTGGAGACCAAGGGCGAATACGCGGACGTGCTTGAGAAGGAGCTGTTCAACGGCTCCATCGCGGGCATCGCGCTCGACGGCAAGCACTTCTACTACGTGAACGCCCTCGAGGCCGACCCCGAGGCCACCGACCACAACCCGGACCGCTACCACGTGCTCATGCACCGCGCCGAATGGTTCGGCTGCGCCTGCTGCCCGGCCAACATCGCCCGTCTTATCGCCTCGGTGGACCGTTACCTGTATACCGTGCACGAGGACAAGCGCGAGATCATCGCCCACCAGTTCATCGCGAACGACGCTGAATTCTTCGACGGCGTGAAGGTCTCCCAGAAGTCCAACTTCCCGTGGGATGGCCACATCGAGTTCACCGTGGACGTGCCGGAAGGCGTCGAGCCGGTGAAGTTCCTGGTGCGCATTCCGTCCTGGTCTGCCACCCAGCACGAGCTCAAGGTCAACGGCGAGGACGCCCGCCGTCTGCCGATCGAGGATGGCTTCGTGACCATCGAAGTCACCTCCGGCCAGACCCAGATCACCCTTGATCTGGACATGTCCGTCAAGTTCATGCGCTCCAAGACCCTGGTGCGTCACGACATCGGCAAGATCGCCGTGATGCGCGGACCTATCGTGTTCTGCGCCGAAGAGGCCGACAACTCCGCTCCGCTGTGGAACTACCACATCGGCAGCCACGATGCTGGTCGCGCCCGCGCCGAATACCACTTCGGCGAGCTTGACGGCGTGGAGGTCATCACCATCCCGGCCACCAAGCGCACGCATGACGAGGAGGACTTCCCGCTGTTCGCGGACGTCGAGGAGCATCCGGTCGGGGAGAAGTCCTACGACCTCAAGCTCATCCCGTACTACGCATGGGCCAACCGCGAGGTCGGCCAGATGCAGGTCTGGTTCGACTCCGACTTCTGATTCGAGCCTGTTCGCGCTCGGCCTGGTTACTCAATCAGGCCGGGGTCGCATCCATAAGATTTCGGCGACGGGAATCCTCAGACGAAGATGAGCAGAGGTACGCCAGCTACTGATCCGCCGAGTGCTTCGTCTGGCCCGCCGCCGTCCGTGTCGCCCCACTGAAGGGACGGCACGGAATTGCAACACTGTTGTACCAAGCAACACATCAAAGAAGAAGGAAAACAATGAGTGCAGCAACTCAGGACGCTTCCGCAGTGAAGCTCTCGGTCAAGGAGAAGATCGCCTACTCCTTCACCGATATGGCAGGCAACCTGCTGTATGTGACCATTTCGTCATACATCATGTACTTCTACACCAACGTGTTCCACATCCCGGCCGCCGGTGCGCTGGGCGCCGGCACCATCCTGCTGGTGGCCCGCTTCGCCGACGCCATCTCCGCCGTGGTGTGGGGCTCCATCGTGGACCACACCAACACCAAGTGGGGCCAGAGCCGTCCGTGGTTCCTCTGGCTGTGCGTGCCGTTCGCGATCACCGTGTGGATCGCTTTCACCGCTCCGAGCCTGCCTGACGGCGCTCCGAAGTTCTGGTACGCCCTGATCACCTACATTCTGGCCGCCGGCGCCGTGTACACCGGTATCCAGACGCCTATCACCGCCATCCTGCCGAACCTCACCTCCAACCCGACCGAGCGCAACAATGCCAACTCCTTCCGTATGGCCGGTGGCCAGATCGGCTCCTTCATCACCTCGTCCTTCACCATCCCGCTGGTTGGCTGGTTCGGCGTCCAGTTCGGTGGCGGCGACAAGACCGGCTTCATGATCGTCACCGCTATCTGGGGCGTCGTGGCCATCATCCTGCTGCTCTTCTCCTTCAAGAACCTCAACGAGCGCAACTACCACCCGGAACTCAACAAGCCGATTCCGCTGAGCGACTCCCTCAAGGCCGCCAAGGGCAACTGGCCGTGGATCATCCTGGTCGTCGCCTTCGTGATTTACTGGGTCGCCCAGTCCACCCGTAACGGCGTGTCCACCTACTACGCCCAGTACGTACTCGAAAACCGCAACCTGACCTCCATCTTCAACGGCGTTCAGGTGATTGGTCTGCTCGGTACCATCGCCATGCCGATCATCGCGAACAAGACCAAGAACAAGACCCTGACCATGATCATCGGTCTGGTCATCGGTGGTCTCGGCCAGGCCCTGATGCCGCTCGCCGGCCACAACGTGCCGCTGCTGGTCATCTTCTGGACCATCGGTGTGCTCGGTGCCGCCATCGCCATCGGTATGCCGTTCGGCATGCTCGCCGACACCGTCGACTACGGCGAATGGAAGACCGGCATCCACGCCGCAGGCTTCCTGACCGCCGTCGGCTCCGCCTTCTGCATCCAGGTCGGCTCCGGCTTCGGCGCCTTCCTGCCGCTGGAGATCATGGGTGCCGCTGGTTACGATGCCAACCTTGAGCAGCAGCCGCAGTCCGCGCTCGACGCCATCAGCTTCTGCTTCATCTGGCTGCCGGTGATCGTCTACATCATCGTCGGCGTAATCATGTGCTTCTACCGCAAGTACGAGAAGATGGAGCCGATGATCAAGGCCGAGCTGGCCGAGCGTCACGCCAAGGCTCTCGCCGAGGCCGGCCAGAACGCCTGATAGCGATTCTGCCACGCCACTGATTATGTTGCGATAATCAGTTTCCTCTCAATATCGATATGCGTCCGGTGACTACGGTTGCCGGGCGCATATCGTTTTTGCGTTGCTGCGCCAGGAGCCAGTCTCGTATTTGCCTGAGTGGTCTGAGTGGTGTTGGCCCCCTCTGACGAGACGTTGCCGTGAAGCAAACAGCGGAGCTGTTTGTAGGCAACGTGCGAGCCGACAGGCGAGCCAGCTGGATGCCGCGCGGAGCGCGTCCGTACTTGCAGGACGAGCTGTCAGCGAAGCTGACTGGGGGAGAGAAAAAGCTGAATTGCTCAACCAATTGCGAGACAGACCGCTAGGTGACGGTTACGGAGTCGGACTACGTTCGGTACTATTCGGTACAGCACACTTTGGCGTAGCATGCTTTGTGATAGGGGGTATGGGTTGACTGCATATATGGATCACAAGGATCTGACGAACGAGATCATCGATGCCACGCGCGCGCAGGAGATCGCGGACGGTGTGCACCGGGTGATGGATGGCATCGCGCAGGCGGAATCGGTTGCGGGGCGTTCAGCTGGCTCGGTCAAGCTGTTGGCCGCCACCAAAACCCGCGATATCGGCGAGATTCTGGCTGCTATCGATGCCGGGGTTCGCATGATCGGCGAGAACAGGCCGCAGGAGGTTGCAGTCAAGGCGCCCGGTCTTGCGAAGCTGCTGGCCGAGCGCGGGTTTGACTTGGGCGTGGTGGACACTACTGCTTCTTCTGCCAGTACGGACGCCGATGCTGCGGGTGCCGCCTCGGATTCGCGCACTGCCGAACGGGAATCGATCCCGTTCCACCTCATCGGCCAACTGCAGGCCAACAAGATCGGCAAGGTCCTGCCGGTGGTGAACACCATAGAGTCCGTGGATTCGATTGAACTGGCGGAGAAGATCGCCCGACGTGCCACCATGCGCGGCATCACGGTCGGCGTGCTGCTGGAAGTGAACGAGTCCGGCGAGGAGTCGAAATCCGGCTGCGCGCCGAGCCATGCCATCGATCTGGCCAAGCGGATCGGAGCGATGGGAGGCTTGGAATTGCAGGGGTTGATGACCATCGGGGCCCATGTGGATGACGAGCATGTGATCCGCGCGGGATTCGCCCACCTGCGTCGCACGCGTGACCAGATTCTCGCGTCCGGTGCGGAGGGTACGGCGAACTGTCGGGAGCTGTCCATGGGCATGACCCACGATATGGCTCTCGCCATCGAGGAAGGCTCGACCATAGTGAGAGTCGGCACCGCCATCTTCGGCGAACGTGCGTTCATCTGAGTATGGATGCATGCATATGCGAAAGGCCTGTCAAGCGACTGCTATCGTTTGACAGGGCTTTGTCATATCGAGTCTTATCGGTGCGCCGTGGCACCGATCGCCGATTACGCGTAGATGTTGCGCGGGCGCATATCCTCGGGCAGTCCCTCGAGCAGCGTCGCCACAGAGCCTTCTTCGAATACCGAACGAATGCCGGCGGCCAGCAGCGGCGCCACGGACAGCACCGTCATGTTCGGCAGGCGCTTGGATTCGGGGATTGGCACCGTATCCATGAACACTATTTCCTTGGCGCCGCACTTCTGCAGGCGCTCTACAGCCGGGCCGGAGAGCAGGCCGTGCGTGGCCACCAGAGTGACCGACTTTGCGCCGGATTCGTTCAGCGTGCGTACCGCTTCGCAGATGGTGCCGGCGGTATCGACCATATCGTCGATCACCACGCAATCGCGGTCGTGCACGTCACCGATGATGCCATGTGCCTCGGCGTGGTTCGGTCGGGTGATGTCGCGCTGCTTATGGATGAAGGCGAGCGGCAGATTGCCGAGTTTTGCAGCCCACTGTTCGGACACCTTGATACGGCCCGCGTCCGGGGAGACGATGGTCGCATTGCTCAGGTCGATGGCGGAGCGCACATAATCGAGCAGTACCGGCATGGCGGTCAGATGGTCGACCGGGCCGTCGAAGAATCCCTGTTCCTGTGCGGCATGCAGGTCGACGGTCATGATGCGGTCGGCGCCGGCGGTGCGGAAGAGGTCGAAGATCAGGCGGGCGGTGATGGGCTCGCGGCCGCGATGCTTCTTGTCCTGGCGTGAATAGCCGAGGAATGGCGCGACTACGGTGATTGATCGGGCGGAAGCGCGTTTCAGCGCATCAATCATGATGAGCTGCTCCATGATCCACTTGTTGATATCGCCCGAGTGGCACTGCAGAACAAACACATCCGCGCCGCGCACCGGCTCGGAGAAGCGCACGTACATCTCGCCGTTGGCGAAGTCGTATGCTGTGGTGTCAAGAATCGTGGTGTCCAAGCATTCGGCCACCTTTTCAGCCAGCTCGGGGTAGGCGCGGCCCGTGACCAGAACGAGTCGTTTATCCGGAGTGCCTTCAAGAATCGCCGACATGCCTTCGCATCCTTTTGTCTTGTAGTGAATTTCAGCCTCATCCAGTGTACAAGCACCCCTGAGCGTGCAGCTCCGCGATGTGGCGAATGCGTTGAGAGGTTTTGCGCGAGAATGGATCGCCGTCTGTCTTGCCGTGGCCGTACCATGTACAAGTTGCCCGAAAGAGGTGCGTGCATGCGTGCCTTGAGGGTGCAAGCGTATACACACTCCTGCCGCGGAACGTCCGCGGCCGAATAGTCCGAAGGAGGTGGGTGATGTCTGCGCATAAGTACGAACTGATGTTCATCGCCGATCCTGAGCTGGATGAGCGCGGTCTGAAGAAGCTGACCGAGCAGTATCTGGAGCTCATCACCAAGGAAGGCGGTTCTTACGATGAGCCCGATTACTGGGGCCGTCGCAAGCTCGCCTATGAGATTGCCGGCAAGACCGAAGGCAACTATGTCGTCGTGAAGTACACCGCCGAGCCCGCTCTCAGCGCCGAGCTCGATCGTGTGCTGAACCTCAACGAATCCGTGGTCCGTACGAAGATCCTTCGTAAGGACGCCTGAGTTTAGCGTGTAGTCAGCTGTTCCAGCTGGTAAGTCAAGAAGGCAAAGCATGGCAGGCGAAACCATTATCACCGTGGTCGGCAACCTCACCCGTGATCCTGAGCTGCGTACAATCGGCAGCGGATCGACGGTGGTGAACTTCACTATCGCCGCGTCCACTCGCACGTTCAACCGCAATACGAATCAGTGGGAGGAT
Source organism: Bifidobacterium sp. UTCIF-1 (assembly GCF_006408915.1). Classification (NCBI taxonomy): domain Bacteria; kingdom Bacillati; phylum Actinomycetota; class Actinomycetes; order Bifidobacteriales; family Bifidobacteriaceae; genus Bifidobacterium; species Bifidobacterium sp. UTCIF-1. The sequence goes on along the minus strand of NZ_JFAG01000009.1, from coordinate 30,723 downwards.
GGCGACACGCTGTTCATGAACTGCTCGGCATGGGATGGTCGCGCTTCGTCGCTGGCTTCCAACATCGCCGGCAGCCTGTCCAAGGGCATGCGTGTGATCGCGCAGGGTCGTCTGACCCAGCGGTCATATCAGGCCCAGGATGGCAGCCAGCGTACGGTTGTCGAGTTGCGTGTCGATGAGATCGGCCCCGCGCTGTCGCGTGCCACCGCTCAGGTGACCCGTCAGACCAGCCAGGGTGGATTCCAGGGCCGTTCCGGCGGATTCCAGGGCGGTCAGCAGTCCGGCCAGGGCGCCGCGCAAGGCGGTGGCTATGGCAACCAGGGTGGCCAGGGTGCCTCGAATGGCGGGTACAACGGTGGCCAGTCAGGTTACGGACAGGGTGGCCAGAGTGGTTACAACGGTGGCTATCAAGGTGGTGCTGGGTACACCCAGCAGCCGGCCCAATCCGCACCTGCTTCTGCTCCTGCAGTGGATCCATGGAGCTCCGGTTCTTCGCAGTCCGGCAGCTTCTCGACGTTCGGCGCTTCTTCCGATTTCGGCGGCGACGATTCCGAGCCGGAATTCTGATTTCCGCTTCCCTGCACAAATGGACTGTCCGTGTGGATTCTGCGCGACGGTCCGACACGGTCTGACGCAGGCCGAGCATAGTCTGCGCCGCATAAGTACCGTTGACAACGGTACTGGTGGCCATATTGCATAACTGCATAACCAGCTGAACAGCAGCAATCAAATCATAGATTTTTAAGGAGAACATCATGTCCCGTAAGAGGCCGCAACCGCCGGTCAAGCCGTTCAAGAAGAAGCCGAATCCGCTGAAGGCTGCCAAGATTTCCGAGATCGATTACAAGGACGTCGCGCTGCTGCGCAAGTTCATTTCCGATCGCGGCAAAATCCGTTCCCGTCGCATCACCGGTGTGACCGTCCAGGAGCAGCGCGAGCTCGCCAAGGCTATCAAGAACGCCCGCGAGATGGCTCTGCTGCCGTACGCCACTTCCGGTCGCTGAGTTAGGAAGGCTTTGAACAATGGCTGAAACTAAGGTTATTCTCACCAAGACCGTGGCTCACCTGGGTCACCCGGGCGACGTCGTCAGCGTGAAGGCCGGCTACGCTCGCAACTTCCTGTTCCCGCAGAAGCTGGCGTTCGCTTGGACCAAGGGCGCTGAGGCTCAGATCACCGCTATGAAGCGCGCTCGTCTGGCCAAGGCCGTCGCCACCCGTGAGGACGCTGTGGCTGCCAAGGCTGCCATCGAGGGCACTACCGTCGAGATCGCCGCCAAGGTTTCCGAGTCCGGCAAGCTGTTCGGTGGCATCTCCAACGAGGCCATCGCGATTGCTCTGTCCGACAAGGCTTCGGTGAACCCGAAGGCCATCGAGGTCGAGACCATCAAGACCACCGGCGATTTCCCCGCCAAGGTGGCCCTCCACCCGGAGATCACCGCTTCCTTCTTCGTGAAGGTCGTGGCCGAGTGAACCATTCCGGCGTCACGCTGGAATCTTTCAGGCTAAGAGTCTGAGCTTAAGCATCGAAAGCCCCGTGCCTGCGCGTATCGCGCGGTGCGGGGCTTTCTTTTTTGGGCGGCATGCATATAGTATGCGCCAGAATGTGACAGCAGAGGTCGACGAGCTGCACCGACGAGCTGCACCGACGAGCTGCACCGACGAGCTGCGTCGCATCGCCGATCTGCAGGGAACGCGCGTATATATATATGTGATGATTGTGTGAAGTCGTTGAATTGACGGGTATGACGTGAAGTGCTCGGAATGCCTGTGGGCGTCGGACGGTATTTTCAAATCGTTGGAATTACAGGCGACACGCCGTAGGTTGCATCTGATTAGAATCCGAGTATATTTATCACCTGTTGCAAGGAACACTTCAACATCTAACCAAGCCCCTGTAGCTCAGTTGGTTAGAGCAGCTGACTCTTAATCAGCGTGTCCAGGGTTCGAATCCCTGCGGGGGCACAGACAAGCCGGAATCGAAAGATTCCGGCTTTTTTTGTTATTGCATCGTCATGGCTTTCGCCCAATGATTTCGTCAGGGGGCGATGTGTACAATCGCCTCGTTTGCTTTCGCGTCCAGCGTAAACGTGTCGGTGGATCCGCGAACGGATTTCAAATCATACCGAAGGCCGTGGGGTAGTTGTGCCTGCTTCACGGCAGAGAGAAAAGAAGAAGCAGTGGAATACTCCCTCTTTACCAAGTTGGCTGCCGAGTTCTTCGGCACCGCCATTCTGATGATTTTCGGCAATGGCTCTGTTGCCAATGTCGAGCTCAAGAACACCAAGGGCCACCATGCCGGTTGGCTGAATATCGCCATGGGCTATGGTTTTGGCGTGATGTTCCCGGTGCTGATGTTCGGCGCGGTGTCCGGTGCGCACATCAATCCGGCCATGACCATCGCCCAGGCCGTCAACGGCATGTTCCCATGGAATGAGGTGTTGCCGTACATCATCGCGCAGCTGCTCGGCGCCGCTCTGGGCCAGTTCATCGTCTATCTGACTTACTATCCGCACTACAAGGAGACCGAGGATGCCGATGCCATCTTCGCCACCTTCTGCACCACCGATGCGGACGACAAGAAGGTCAACTACTTCCTTAACGAGATGTTCGGTACGCTGGTGCTCGTTTTCGGCGCGCTGTGCTGCCTGATGGATCCGTGGGGCGAGAAGGATCCGGCCGCTGCGGCAATCGTCGTCGGCTTCATCGTGTGGGGTCTTGTGACCTCCATGGGCGGTCCGACCGGCCCCGGCCTGAACCCGGCCCGTGACTTGATGCCGCGAGTGTTGCATGCCATCCTGCCGATCCCGAGCAAGGGCTCTTCCCGCTGGAACGAGGCCTGGATTCCGGTGGTGGCTCCAATCGTGGGCGCAATCGTCGGCGCGTGGCTGTTCGTGGTCTTCTTCAACTGACAGTTGTTCCGGACTGCTGTTGGGCAGTTGCTCACAGTTGTTCAAACGGCTGTTGGGACAGTTGTTCATAGTTGTTTCGGACGGCTGCTCACATGTAAGAGGGCTCCAACCCGTTCACACGGGATGGAGCCCTCTTGTGGTATTGAACCTCTATTGAATCCTTATCAAGCCTCGTGTGGTCTTGAACCGCTTCTTGAAGCTCTTCCGGTGTCGGAAGAAGAAGTTACTTCTCTAGGAAGATCTGCGGGGCCTTGTCGAAGTTCTTGGCGCAGTGCTCACCGCAGAAGTAATAGGTTGTGCCGTCGTACTCGCGCGTGATGGCGTCGGCGCTCACCGCCACAGTCATGCCGCATACAGGATCGGTGGCGGTTTCGCCCTCGGTCGGGGCGGCGTGGTGCATGTGCATGTTCATATCCATTGGGTTCTCCTTGATGGTGTGTTCTGTATGGTGTGTCGGTTCGGACAAGTGTGTGAATTCGGTATGGCTGTCAATGATGATAGTGGGCTCTTGGTTGCCGGGCTTGAAACCATTCGCAACGGAGGATGCTGCTGCTGGCTCTGAATCGCCCGCGCTTCTATTGGTGGGGCTTTCGGCAATAGAAGCCATATGAAGCCGGTTTGCGTTCAGTACCAGGCAGACGGAGCTCAAAGCCATGGCCAAGCCTGCAATCATCGGACTCAACAGCCATCCAGTGAACGGGTATAGTATGCCCGCCGCAATCGGAATACCGATGAGGTTGTATCCAAAAGCCCATCCCAGATTCTCGCGAATGTTGCGCATCGTGGCTTCGGAGAGGTTGATGGTTTTCAGCACGCCTCTCAGGTCTCCGCTCATCAGGGTAACGTCAGCCGATTGCATGGCCACGTCCGTGCCGGTGCCGATGGCGATGCCGAGGTCGGCCTGGGCCAGTGCCGGTGCGTCGTTGATGCCATCGCCGACCATGGCAATCAGATTGGACTCCGCCTTTTTCTGGGTTGCGTTGGCGCTGCTCGGTGCAGTTGTGCCATGATGCTCGGTTGTGGAGTGTGCGTTGTCGCGTTCCATCTGCAGTTGTTTGATCCAATGGGCTTTGCCATCAGGCTTGACCTCGCAGATCACGGTATCGATTCCGACCTCGCGTGCGATACGGCTGGCTACGTCGGCTTTGTCGCCGGACAGCATCACCGTACGAATGCCGCGCGCGCGTAATGCCGCAATCGCTTCGGCTGAACCGTCTTTGATGGTGTCCTGCTCGTAGCTTGGCTTGTTCCAATCGGCGTCGGCATCGACTACGCCGCGTGTGATGGTGCCGGTTTTGTCGAAGACCACAGTGCCGATGCGGCGTGCCTGTTCCAAAGCTTTGGCGGACGTGACCAGAACGCCATTGGTGGCGCCCAGGCCAAGAGCCACGGTAACGGAAAGAGGCGTCGCCAAACCCAGTGCACACGGGCAAGCGATAATGAGGACGCTGACTGCCGTAACCAGCGCATGGGCCAGCTGCGGGCTTGGCCCCACGGAGATCCAAATTGCAAACGTCCAAATCGCGATAATCATCACCGCTGGCACGAAATACCGTGCGATACGGTCTGCCATCTGCTGAACCGGAGCCTTGGTGGCCTGTGCGCGTGCAACCATCGCGGTGATCTGCGAAAGCACGGTATCGGCACCCACCTGCGTGGCACGCATGACGCAGTCGCCTTTCATGACTACGGTGGCACCGGTAAGCAAAGCGCCGGTTGTTTTTGCGACGGGTTTGGATTCGCCGGTGATCATCGATTCGTCTACCATGACTTCGCCGGCCACGATAGTGCCGTCCGTCGGTATGCGTTCACCGTTACGTACCACCAGCAAGTCGCCGATGGCTATTGCGTCGGAACTGATATCGGTGCTGTTCTCGGGGATGAGCCACTGGGCGGCCGCACTGTTACTGAAGTCAATGCCGTCATGGAGCTTGTGGGCGACACGTGGACGCAGACGAATCAGCGATTGCACGGCCTTTCCGGTGCCTTCGCGGGCTTTGTTCTCCAGCAGCCGACCGAGGAGCACCAAGGTGATGACCACTCCGACGGATTCGAAATACGGTTCACGTGACCCTTCAGGGAAGACCCACGGAGCAATGCATGTGACCAGGCTGTATACGTACGCGGCGCTGGTGCCCAAGGACACCAGCGAGTTCATGTCTGGTGAGCGATGCGCCAAGGCTGGGAAACCGACACTATGGATCGGGTGTCCGCAATAAAACATCACTGGAGTGATCAATATGGCCTGCAGCCAAGGGTTCACCATCCAATGCGGTACCAATTCCGGGTCAGCCATATGCAACATCGTGGTGGCGAAGACGGGAATGGTCAGTATCGCGCCCACGATGACCAGTTTGGTGAAGGACTTGATTTCGTTGCGTCGCTCCTGGGACTCGCGCTGTTCTGCGGATGCGGCGTCGTTGGGCGTGTTGGATGCCGCGGTGGACTGGAGGCTTGCGAGCGTGACGTCCGATTCGCCTTCCACGTGCAACGATCCGTGCACCATGTTCATGCCGCAGGCGAATGGATAGTCTCCGGCAGGCAGTGCCGGAAGTTGCACGTCTGTGCGGGTGTTCCCCGGAAGCATGGCGTCAAGTCCCAGATCGCCGAACACCACATGCGAGGTGCATTCGCCGGTTTCTTGGCGGTCGAAGGTCAGGTTGATGGGCATGCCGGCTTTCATGTTCACCACAGAAGGAGAGTATCCGCCTTTGACGGTAATCGTCGCGTGCTGCTTGCCGTCGGTGACGATGCCTGTTTCACCCTGCTGCGCGGCAAAGAAAAACCGCAGGGTCGCCCAAGTTGCAGCGGCTGCAACCAGCAGGGCGGCCACCAACGCAAAAATGTTGAACCCCATGTTCGTTCCTCCTGCTCCTGTCTTACTCAGCTCACATTGTATACCCAATACCCCTATAAGGTATATAATCGGATGTGTTCAGCTGACGGGGAAAGAAAGGGCGGAAGACATGCGTGGGTATAGCGGTGACAAAGCAAAGATCGTGGCCCGTCTTCGCCGTGTCGAGGGACAGGTGCGCGCGATTGAGCAGATGGTGGAAGACGACAAATACTGCATTGACATCCTTACGCAAATCTCTGCGTCGAATTCCGCGCTGAAGTCTGTGGCGCTGCTGCTGCTGGACGATCATCTCAGCCATTGCGTGCGCCAGGCCTCCGTCGAAGGCGGTGTTGTGGCCGAGGAGAAAATGGCAGAGGCGTCCCAGGCCATTGCGCGTCTTGTGAAGTCGTAGCATCGTTTCCGCTCCTTTGCCGTCGGGGTGCATGTGGTTCCTGTGGTTCCATTGTGCACGCAGATTTTTGGTAGGGAAAAAATTTTCCCTGTCTGAAAAGCGATGCAATACTGGAAGCATGTTTGAACAAACGGGAAACGTGATTCTGGTAATCGCGGTATTGGTGATTGGTGCAGGGCTTGGACTCCTTGCAGGTTTCGTGTTCGGCCGCCACAAAGGTCAAGAAATGGCTCGTGGCGTCAAAACGCAGGAGCTGGAGGAGTCCAGGGCTCTGCTGCAGGCCGCCCGCAATGAGGCGGCTGATTTGCGCTCCGCCAATGCTGCAGCGCAGGCACAGATTGAGGGACTCAATCAGCAGCTTGCTTTTGTGAAGTCGCAGTTGACGCAGGCCCAGCAGGCGGAGCAGATCCGAATCCAGCGTGAGCGTGAGCGTGCCGCCGCTGAGGTCGAAGAACGCCGTCGAGCCGAGGCCAAGGCTGCTGAAGAAAAGCGTCTGGCGGCTCTCGAGGCAGCCGAGGTCAAACGGCGTGAGCAAGAGGCTCGGCTCAAAGAGCAGAGCAAGGTGCTGGAGGCGTTGGCTCCAGTGGCCAAGAACCTCGATGCGTTGCAGACCAAGGTCACGCAGATTGAGGAAGGTCGTAAACAGGAGATGGGCGCGCTGGGCGTTCAGCTCAAAGGGCTCAACGAACAGCAGGCTCGTCTGGATAAGGAGACCAGTTCCCTGTCTGCTGCGCTGCGGAACAACAAAGTGCGCGGCGCTTGGGGCGAGGCGCAGCTGAAGAACATCGTGGAATCGGCAGGCCTGCTTGAGCATGTGGATTTCGATACTCAGGTCGTGGTCACCGGTGCTGATGGACGTACGCTGCGCCCGGATATGATCGTGCATTTGCCTGGCGGCAAAACCATTCCCATCGACGCGAAAGTGCCATATGCCGATTATCAAAGGGCTTGCGAGATTCCTGAGACGGCGGGGCCGGAAGATCTGGCCCGGCGCAACGATTTGCTGCGGTCACATGCCAAGGCGTTGCGTGAGCATGTGCGTGCGTTGGGGGAGAAGGCCTACTGGAATGCCTTTGATGTCGCCCCGGATTTTGTGGTGGCGTTCATCCCGAATGAGGCGTTGCTGCAGGCGGCTCTTGAAGCCGATCCCACGCTGATGGATGATGCGTTCTCACGTAAGGTTGCATTGACATCGCCGGTCACGCTTTGGGCGGTGCTGAAATCCGTGGCCTATGCGTGGCAGCAGCAGTCCTTGACCGATGACGCGAAGCAACTGTTCGATCTGTCCCGCGAATTGTATGAGCGCTTCGCTGTGCTGGGAGATTACGCCATCAAACTGGGTTCGCAGATTACCAAGACCGTCAACGCATATAACAAGTTCGCATCCAGTCTGGAACGTCGGGTACTGCCTACGGCTCGTAAACTGCAGAAGCTCGAACCCACCAAGGTGATTGAAGAGACTCCTCTTATCGATTCGGACAAGGGAAATGTAGCCGAGTTGACGGCTCCCGAAGTGGTTCCGTCTGATGATGAATCCGATGGAACAGCGCAGTAGAGCATGAACGCTGCATGAGGGAAACAGCGCAGAATGGGCTGGTGCCGGTTTCATGAAATCGGCACCAGCCCATCTTGACTGAGCGCGGGAGGCACATGAAGCATATGCTGACCGCCGCAGGAGATAGGCTTGCACTATGACTGAATCAGGATTCCGCCCTACCGGCACGCCGGACCTTGCCGGTGCGACGAACAATGCCGACTTCTCACGATTGGAACCGCGTGAGCTGCTCGCCACCTTGCTGAAGCAGCATGTGGTGGGACGTCCCTTCTCCGAGCTGTCGGCAGTGACGTTCGATCATCATGCGGCACCTGTCATGGGACATGTGCTCATTGACGCGCTTGAAGACGCCGGATATTCGGTCGATGATTTCGATGCAGTCGGCGCCTTGACCGCCGCGGCAGTGCCTATGGTATCCGCCATGATTCAGGCGGCGGCATCACGAGGCGAGGATCTGGACGGGTTCGTAATGGACTTCGTCTACCCGTCCATCAAGGGACCGTCTATTGAAGGCCGTCGCGTGGTCCTTCTGGATGCCTGGTTGTCCGAGAAATCATATGTGCAGACCAGCTCGCTGGTCACGTTGCGCAACGGCAATGAGCTCGGCCTTGATTTCGGTATCATCGACCAACTGGGTGGATCGGTGGTGGCCATCGCCTCACTCGTGGGCGGCGGGGCGAAGAGCATCAACGTCGTTAATCCGACTACCGGCGACAGCAAGGAATTGCCCTTCGTCCAGGTGTTCGACGAATCCGAACTTCGCTGACCATGCACGCGCCAAACCAGATTTCCCTAGCTGCCAAGGCATCCGGCGAGCCGGAATTCCGCGAAATCGGACTCGGACCGTGGTCTGAAACGCACCCCGGTGAGCCGCGGCCCGACAATCCCGCATCCCCGAACTACAGTCGCCTCTTCGATACGGAACTTCTGGATGAAGGTGACCGGCGTAATGTGCTCGACCGATACCGCTATTGGTCCATGCAAGCCATCAAGGATGATCTCGATGCTCGCGGCCGTCATGATTTCGAAGTGGCGGTAGAGAACTGGACCCATGATTTCAATATCGGGTCCATGGTGCGTACTGCCAATGCCTTCCAAGCCAGACGCGTGCATATCGTCGGTCCGCACAAGTGGAACCGCAAAGGCGCGCTGATGACCGAACTGTACCAACATGTCGAGCATCATCCATCCATCGCCGAGCTGGTGGAATGCTGGCGCAATCGCATCGCCGGTGAGATTGCATGCGAACGTGCGCGAGCCGCTGCTGCGGCAATTCATATCCGCGAATTGGCCGGCACAGCATCAGCGCCGTTGCAGAGCGAGCTCGCGTCAGCAACTTCCGACAACCGTGTCGCATATGACGAAGCGCAATCGTTCCAATCATCCGCAATCGCAGATGCTTTCCGCGAAGGATGCGCATCCGCGCAATCCACACAATCCGCCACACAATCCGCCACGCAGAGAGCAATGTCCGAGCTGGCGGCCGCCGACAATCGCATCAAAGAACTCGAAGCCGCCCGCATCATCGCGCTCGACATCATTCCCGGAGCGGTGCCGATGGAAACCTACCGGTTCCCCAAGCGTTGCCTGCTGCTGTTCGGCGCGGAAGGACCGGGTCTGAGCCAAAAAGCCCTCGATCTGGCCGACGATGTGGTCTACATCTCCCAGTTCGGTTCGGTGCGTTCCATCAATGCAGGTGCTGCCGCGGCCGTGGCCATGCACGCATGGATCGCCCAGCATGCCGCTCCGGCATCCGTCTAATAGCGTGGTCTCTGAGCGCGGGCATTGAAAGTATCTTGCAGACAACTCTGCAGAATCCAACAAGCCAAATTACTGGATTCCTCAGTGGTCGCAATCCGGACTGATGCTCTTGCTCATAGAATGCACTGGCACGGGTCAGTGGCCTCGCTGTTGCCCCCGGAAGCGAATATGAATAATGACTGGTGTCATACTGCGCAACACCACCCAGCTGTACCGCACCGCATTGTCCCTCGCCGCACTGATTGCTGGCCCCATTACCCTGGTCCCATTGCTGTCGCGGCCTGAGGTATGCCCGCCGCCCGCAACTTATTGATCAGTGGATGCTGTGCCATTGCATCCTCATAAGAGAATCGAACTATGGTGTCGACGCCGGCTCGGTAAAGTCCTGTTTCGCGTTCCTTCTCCGCATGAACCGCGCCGCGAATGCCTTTTCGGTCATTCATACCCGGATCGACATACTTGGCATAGCCGTCGAATTCCCCCACGACAGTACGCCCAGTGGGCAGCCGCCAGAGGTAATCCACTCGATACAAATCACCGGTTTGGGGGTCGATGATTTCCTGCTGAAGCTCAGGAACTGCGAGCCCTCTTTCGATGATCGCCGCCCGCCCAAGCGATTCGCCGCCGTTTTCGCTTGCGGGGTTGGTGTAATGCAGCAAGCGGAATATTGGCGTGCAGTCGCGTCGCATGGTGCTGCAGATATTCAGGATGTCGGCAATGGTGACTCCTTTACGCAATGCCGAATCGATGACAGGCAACGCGAAGCGGAATTCGGTGGACAGTCCGCAATCCACCACGGTTCTGGCTTTGCTGGTGACAGGCAGCTCGCCGATACGCACCGGTGTGCAATCCGATGCGAATATGCGTTTCACATGCGTGGTGCTGGCATTATTCCCCTGTGTTGTCGCAGTGATGGTGACGGAGTCGGCATGAAGGTGCCATTGATGGTCAAAACCATGGATGGCCGCTGCGGTGATTCCGGCGAACACCCAATCCGGATGCTTGAGATGGAGGGTTCGTGCCCGATGCCTTGTACGTTCATCCGGGTGTAGCGAAGCCCAGTAGTCCGGTCTGGCATACATGTTGGGGAATACTCTTTCCAGCTCCTGAGCTTGTGCGCGACGGGCCAGAGCTGAGCGGTGGGCTTTGGTTGTTCCGTACGCGCAGCGCTGTTCTGATTCGGCCTGGGCGATGAGAGTGGCCACTTCCTTGTGATGTTTCATGGTTCGACGGTATATCTGCGGTCGAGGTGGTGTCTATGTGTTTCAGACAATGTGGTCCGAGCTCCAGCTGATGAACGCGCGATGGTGGTTTCCCGCATGATTCCGCCAAATTGTACTGATATGGGTTCGTTGCCGGAACGGGGGATGTGGATAACTGGCTAGAGCTTGACGAAGTGTATGCGTTCATTCGTTCGATTGGATTGCAGCCGTGGCCGTGTCTGGAGGTCATGCCTGTTATTTGCATGGCGTAGATGGCAGGTGCGAATCATCGGTTGGGCCGAGGTTTTGCTTCGCTGAGAAGCTGTGAGTGGGGTGGATTAGCGGTTGGGCCGTGGTTTTGCTTTGCTGGGACGCTGTGAGCGGGGTGGATTATGGGTTTGGCCGAGAATATGCCTCGCTGGGACGCTGTGAGCGGGGTGGATTATGGGTTGGGCCGAGGATTTGCCCCGTTGACGGGCGGTGAGTGGGGTGTTTCCTCGGTTGAGTCGTGAATCTGCTTCGCTGGTGAGTGGTAGGAGGGGCGTTTCCTTGACGCGGCCGAGGTTTTGCCTCGCTGGGGTGCTTTTAATGAGGCAGTTGCTCTATTGGGCCGAGAATATGCCTCGCTGAGAGGCTGTGAGTGGGCGGATCGGCGGTTGGGGCGAGGATTTGCTTCTCTGGGGAGCTGTGAGTGGGGCGGATTATGGGTTGGGGCGAGGTTTTGCTTCGGTGGTGGGCGGTGAGTGGGGTGGCTTGTGGGCTGGGCCGAGGTTTTGCCCCGGTAAGAGGCCGTTTTGAGGCCGTCAGGGGGCATCTGAGGCCGTCGGGGGCGTCTGAGGTCGGGGCAGGGGCGTCCAGCGGGGTGGAGTGCAGATTGGGCCGAGGATTTGCCCCGGTGAGAGAGCGGCAACGGGTTGCAGAGGGACGCATGAACGCATGAACGCATGAACACATGATGCGGCCTGGTTGTTGTGCATTTCCTTTCGCTTGATAGAAGATGACCGAATGAAGTGCGATGGAAGTCCGCTGAAGTGGCAATGGAAGTCCGACAGACGAAATGCGTATCTTCCTGATGGCCGCGTGTCACAAACCGCTCGTATAGTTGGGCGCATGCCAACATTTTCACGCGAAGAAATCGTGCATTTGGGCGATTTGGCCCGAATCGCGCTCACCGATGAGGAAATCACCCGTCTGCAGGGCGAGCTGAACGTCATTGCAGACTCCATCAACAAGGTTCAGGAGGTTGCCTCCGACGACGTCGAGCCCACCGCCAACCCGGTTCCGCTTGAGGCCTATCTGCGCCCGGACGTGGCCGAAACCCCGCTGACGCAGGAAGAGGCTCTTGCCGGTGGCCCGAAGACCGAGGCCGGCATGTTCGTGGCGCCGCGAATCCTGGGAAGCGAGGAGTGAACCTGATGAGCACCGTAACCAACGAAACCGCAAATCTCGTCAAGCTGTCCGCCGCCGAGCAGGCCGCCGCCGTCAAGAAAGGCGATGTGACCTCCCGCGAGCTCGTCGAAGCCCATCTCAAGGTGATCGAGGCCGCCGAACCGTCCATCAAGGCGTTCCTGAAGGTCTCCGCTGACGTGGCCCTCGAACAGGCTGACGCTTTCGACGCCAAGACCGCCGAAGAGAAGGCCGAACTGCCTGAACTCGCCGGCGTGCCGATCGCCATCAAGGACATGATCGTCACCAAGGGCATCGAGACCACCGCCGCATCCAAGATTCTCGAAGGCTGGGTGCCGCCGTATGACGCCACCGTCATCGAGAAGCTCAAGGCTGCTGGCATGCCGATTCTCGGCAAGACCAACCTGGACGAGTTCGCCCAGGGTTCCTCCACCGAGCACTCCGCCTACCAGACCACCCACAATCCGTGGGATACCGAGCGCGTGCCGGGTGGTTCCGGCGGTGGCTCCGCTTCCGCGGTCGCCGCGTTCGAGGCCCCGCTGGCCCTCGGCACCGACACCGGTGGCTCCATTCGTCAGCCCGGCGCCCTGACCGGCACCGTGGGCGTCAAGCCCACCTACGGCGGCGTCTCCCGCTTCGGCGCCATCGCCATGGCTTCCTCGCTCGACCAGATCGGCCCGGTCTCCCGCACCGTGCTTGACTCCGCCCTGCTGCAGGAAGTCATCGGCGGCCATGACCGCCGCGACTCCACCTCCATCCCCGAGGGCCCGCGTCCGATGGTCGCCGCCGCCCGCGAGGGTGCCAAGCGTGACCTCAAGGGGCTGAAGGTCGGTCTGATCAAGGAACTCGGCGGCGACGGTTTCCAGCCAGGCGTCGAAGCTCGTTTCAACGAGGCCGTGGACAAGCTCAAGGAGATGGGTGCCGAGGTCGTCGAGGTCTCCTGCCCGCATATCGGCTACTCTCTGGGTGCCTACTACATCATCATGCCGTCCGAGGTGAGCTCCAACCTGGCCCGCTACGATGGCATGCGCTACGGCCTGCGCGTCATGCCGCCGGCCGGCGTGCCGCAGACCGCCGCCAACATGATGGCCTACACCCGTGAGGCCGGCTTTGGCGACGAGGTCAAGCGCCGCATCATCCTCGGCACCTACGCCCTGTCCGCCGGCTACTACGACGCCTGGTACGGCTCGGCCCAGAAGGTCCGCACGCTGATTATCCAGGACTTCAAGAAGGCCTTCGAACAGGCCGATGTTCTGGTCTCCCCGACCTCTCCGTCGACCGCTTTCAAGTTCGGCGAGAAGATGGACGATCCGCTGGCCATGTACATGAACGACATCGCCACCATTCCGGCCAACCTCGCCGGTGTTCCGGCAATGTCCATTCCGGCCGGCCTGTCGGACGACGGCCTGCCCGTGGGCTTCCAGTTCATCGCCCCGCAGCAGCGCGACGAAGTGATGTACAAGCCCGCTGCCGCACTGGAGGCCGCGCTTGAGGATGACTGGAATGGTCCGATTTGGAAGGACCTCAAGGCTCCGTGGCTTGACGGCTTGGACAAGTGAGAAGCATCGGAAGGAAAGATAAGCAACATCATGGCTGAAAAACTGATGAAGTACGCCGATGCCACCAAGAAGTATGATGTGGTCTTCGGTCTGGAAACCCACGTTGAGCTCAGCACGAACACCAAGCTGTTCTGCCCGGCTCACATCGAGTTCGGTGGCGAGCCGAACACCCAGCTGACTCCGGTCTCCTTGGGGCTGCCGGGCTCGTTGCCGGTGGTCAACAAGGCCGCTGTGGACTACGCGATCAAGCTTGGTCTCGCACTGCACTGTGAAATCAACGAGTGGAGCCAGTTCGCCCGCAAGAACTACTTCTACCCGGACATGCCGCGCGACTACCAGATCTCCCAGTACGACAAGCCGACCAACGGCAACGGCTACCTGGATGTCGAGCTGGAGGACGGCACCGTCTTCCGTGTGCCGATCGAACGTGCGCACATCGAGGATGACGCCGGCAAGAACACCCACGTGGGCGGTGCCGACGGCCGCATCGAAGGCGCCGACCATTCCCTCGTGGACTACAACCGCGCCGGTGTGCCGCTGATCGAGATCGTCACCAAACCTATCGAGGGTGCGGGCGACCGCGCTCCGGAGATCGCCGGTGCCTACATGCGTGCCATCCGCGACATCGTACGCGCGTTGAACATCAGCCACGCCCGTATGGAGCAGGGCAACATGCGCGCCGACGTCAACGTTTCGCTGCGCCCGTCCGCCGACGCCCCGTATGGCACCCGTTCCGAAACCAAGAACGTGAACTCGTTCCGCGGCATCGAGAAGACCATCCAGTACGAGATCCGCCGTCAGGCCGCCCGCCTCGACGAGGGCAAGGACATCCTGCAGGAGACCCGCCACTGGGATGAGGCTACGCAGACCACCGCAGGCGGACGCGTCAAGTCCGATGCGGACGACTACCGCTACTTCCCGGACCCGGATCTGGTCATGCTCCACATCACCAAGGAGCACATCGAGGAGATCAAGGCTCAGATGCCGGAGATGCCGCGCGAACGCCGCAACCGTCTCAAGACCGAATGGGGTCTGACGGATCTGCAGATGCGCGACATCCTGAACGCCGACGCACTTGACCTGATTGAAGAGACCGTCAAGGCCGGTGCCAAGGCCGCAGGCGCCCGCAAGTGGTGGCTGGGTGAGCTGTCCCGCGCCGCCAACGCCAAGGGCGTCTCCCTCGAGGAGCTGCCGATCACCCCGGCCGACGTGGCCGAGGTTGAGAAGCTCATCGCCAGCGGCAAGCTCAACGACAAGCTCGCCAAGCAGACCGTCGAAGGCGTACTCAAGGGCGAAGGCACCCCGGATGAGGTCGTCAAGAAGCACGGCTACAAGATCGTCGAGGACAACGGCGCCATCGAGGCGGCCGTCGACGCGGCGTTCGAGGCGAACCCCGACGTGGTCGAGAAGCTCAAGAGCGGCAACATGAAGCCGATGGGCGTGATCATCGGTGCCGTGATGAAGGCCACGCGAGGCCAGGCCGATGCCAAGGCCGTCACCAAGGTGGTCATGGGCAAGATCAAGTCCTGAGCCGTTAAGCGGACAGCCGAAACAGGCTGTATGTACGTAACAGTCACATGGCTACGTACATACAGCCTGTTTTGTTACAAAACCTTCCAGTCCAGCATCTTTCCAGCGTTCACCCAGCAGAGTAGGATATGTTCGGCACTGAATCGAGAGCCGTTGTGAGTCGACAAACAGGGGACGAACACCAAATGACTGAGACCAACGAGACGTTGAGCATGGCAGTTGATGCGCAAGTCGCGCGGGACCTGCCTCACAGCATCGTCATTCCGCCTATCCAGGGCGAAATGGTGCATCTGCGTCCTGCCACGGTGGAGGATTTGCCTCGTCTTGACGAACTGGATGCTTTTTATGGAGCTTCCAAGATCACCGGTAAGGATGCGGCCACCGAACGCGCCATGATTCATACGTGGGTGCGTCGCTCTCAGGCATGGGAGGCTGGCAGGACTCCGGGGGAGTCCGGCGTGGGCGATCCGGAACTGCGTCGCACCATCGCTTGGGCTGTGGTCACCGACGCCGACCATGACGAGGACGGCAAGACGGACGCCGGTGCCACTGACAATGTGATCGGCATGATCTTCCTCATCGACATTGATGGCTGGTCCCGCTCCGCGCGCATTCAGATCGTACTTGGTCGCGACTATCGCGGACGTGGCTACTCGCGTGACGCCATGCCCCGTGTGATGACGTATGGTTTCGCCGCCGAGCCGGCCGGCTTGGGCATGCATCGTATCTGGGTCGCTGTGCCGGAGAAGAACACGCGTTCGATCTCCGTCTACCAGTCGTTGGGCTTCGTACCGTCCGGCACGTCGCGCGACGCCCTGTGGGACGCCGAAAACAACAAGTATCAGGATCTGATCGTCATGGACACGCTGGTGGATGAATACGATCCGATCCGATCGCTGGAAGCGTTCGGCATGCACCTCATCGAAAACAATCCCGGTGTGCAGGAGGCGCTCGCCGCACGTGAGCATTCCGTGGCGCTGCGTCAGAAGACCGCGTCCGAGCAGGCCGCTGCATCACAGGGGGGTCATCAGTTCGCTGAGGATGCCGAAAACCGGACCGGTGCTGATGCAGACACGGCCACCGCGTCTGCACGACAGCGTACGGTGGAGCAGCCTCAACATCGGCAGGCTGCGGGTGAAGCGTCGCATGAGAAGTCCCGCCTCAGCGCTGAAGAAGAGAGCAACTGGCCATATGGTCAGAACGAACGAAAGCCTTCGAAGGAAGCTTGGTGGCGCACGCTGGGGCGTGGCCGCAAGCGTGACACGGAAAGTGAGCGGTGATAGCAGCATGAGCGCCGAGGATCTCGACAATTACGAAACCGATGCCGAGCTCGCCCTGTACAAGGAATATCGTGACGTTATCAAGCTGTTCACCTATGTCGTGGAAACCGAACGTCGCTTCTATCTGGCGAACAAGGTCGATTTCAACGTTCGCTCCGCTGGGCAGGACGTGTATTTCGATGTGCAGTTGACTGACGCCTGGGTGTGGGATGTGTATCGCTCCAGCCGTTTCGTCAAGTCGGTGCGCATCGTGACCTTCAAGGACGTCAACGTCGAGGAAGTGCAGAAGACCGACATCGACATTCCCGACGACATCAATTAGTTTCAGGCAGTCGGCACCGTCAGCCTAGTGATCAATCTCACAATTGTCTGTGTGGCGTAGGCCCCCTCTGATGGACGTTGCCGTGAAGCAAACAGCGGAGCTGTTTGTAGGCAACGTGCGAGCCGACAGGCGAGCCAGCAGGCTGCGCGCGGAGCGCGTCCGTAATTGCAGGACGGGCTGTCAGCGAAGCTGACTGGGGGAGAGACAGAAGATGAAGTCCTCAATTACGTGAGACAGACCACCGGAGATGGCATTGACGGTGCGGGGAGGAATGTCAGGTTTGCCTTGCCTGTCATCCATTGTTCACCTGATACTCAGGGAAAATTCAGGCCGATAACGTATAGGACGCGTGTCTTGTTTGCCTGCGATTGATAAAACATGTCGCGTGAACGCACAGCATATTTTCCAGGGATGCAAGGCATCCATCGCATGCATCGCAGCTGCCGCCACATTGATGGCCGGTGGCGTCTTGAACACCCCCGCCGCCTCCGCATTGGAGATCGACGGCCAGTACTACAGCAGCAAGCAGCCGTATGTGGCTCCTGATGCCGAGACCACCGCGAACTACAGCAAGGCACCTGAAGGCTATGAGACGGTGTACACCGAATCGATGGCCCGCCACGGTTCACGTGGTCTGTCCAGCTACAAGTACGACGCCCTGCTGATGAAGATGGCGGAGGCTGCCGACAAGGACAATGGCTTCAAGTCCGACGCCATCAAGAATGAATTCGTCAAGAACCTGACGGCCATCACCGCAGCCAATGTGCAGAACGGCTACGGCATGCTCACCGGCCAAGGCGCCAATCAGCATCAGGGCATCGGCACGCGCGCCTACGAGCGCAACAAGGCGTTGTTCGACAAGGCCGCTCAGGACGGCGGCAAGATCGCCTACCAGTCCTCCGGCGAGGCCCGCGCCACCGAGTCCGGCGAGAACTTCGCCCGCGGATTCAACACCGCCTCGAACAACGAACTGGCCAACAGCACGGTGAACCCGGCCGATCCTGCCGGCACCGGCGAGGCCGCCGTGTTCGACAAGACGCCGAACACGCTGTACTTCCACAAGGCCGAGAACCCCGACGGCACCGAGAAGACCGGTGACGCCAAGAAGATCGCCGACGATTACCAGAACTTCGTGGAGAACGACCAGACCATCGCGGGTGCCGAGGAGACCATCTCCGAGAACGCCGATGTCATGACCGCCTCCCATGATCTGCTGTCCCAGATCTTCACCGACGACTTCCTCGCCAAGCTGGCCGACGGCACCTACAAGTGGTACAACACCGCCGACGGCACCAAGAACGGCGACGTCAACTGCGCTCCGGGCGCCGATCCGAGCAAGGATGCGGACGCCTGCGGCGAAGCCAAGAAGAAGATCGCCTCCGAATACGACGCCGCAATGGATCTGTACAATCTGTACATCATCGCTGCGGATATGCAGAACGAGAACACCGGAAGCCATACCTTCGACTTCAACCAGTACTTCCAAGGTCAGCAGGCCAGCGACGCGCGGCTGTTCGCGTGGGCGCTCGACGCTGAGGACTTCTACGAGAAGGGCCCGAGCTACACCGGTCAAGATGAGACCTACAAGATCGCCCAGCCGCTGCTGGACGACTTCTTCAACACCATCGACCAGCGTGTGAACGGCGGCTCCACCGTGGCGACCTTCCGGTTCGCCCACGCCGAGACCATCATGCCGTTCGCCGCGCTGCTCGGCCTGCCTGGTTCCACCCAGCAGGCTCCGGCCAGCACCACGGACGTCTACACCTATGACAACAACGAGTGGCGAGGCGAGTCCGTGACGCCGATGGCCGCCAACGTGCAGTGGGATGTGGCTGTCAAGCCGGGCAACGACCCAAAGACCGGCCGCGCCTACACGCCGCTGGTGCGCATGCTGTACAACGAGAAGGAGATCCCCTTCCGCTCCGAATGCACGCCGATCGCTGATGGCTCCACCTGGTACAAGCTCACCGAGCTGAAGAGCTGCCTCGAAGCCGGTCACCAGACCACCGGCGACAATGCCAAGCTGCAGGACGGCTCCAACCCGCTGGTCGGCCTCGTCTCCGAGTTCGGCACGTACTGGCAGGCCCCGCAGTTCAATGACGACGGCACGCTCAAGAGCGCCGGCAAGGTGCTCAACAAGCAGGTGCTCGCCGAGAACGACGAGAAGGTCGTGGCCATCAACAACAAGGCCGCCGAAGGCGCCACCGATGCCACGCCGAGTGAGCAGCAGCAGCGCGCGCTCTCCGACCGTGACGCCGACAAGGACGTGGCCACCGCCTTCAAGGACGGATTCGGCCCGGTGATCGGCGAATACTTCGCACAGGGATACAACGACGGCAGCCTGGACAAGGTGGCCGCGGTCATGAACAACAACGGCTGGTCCGGCAACCCCGCGAAGAATGTCAACCAGTCGCCCCGACCCTACGTCTCCGACCGCAGCACGTGGGCTCCCATCAAGGATGACGCCACCGGCCTCAACCAGAACACCGGCTCCAACGACCTCGCCGGGCTGCCCACCAGCCTGGACATCATCAAGGTCAACACCGATGCGGACGGCAAGGCTCTGGGCTCCGACGGCAAGCTTCATTCTCCGGACTATCCGAAGAACTCCTATGAAGGCTCCTTCCCGTCCGGCCACACGAACAAGGCCTACTCTCGTGGCGTGGTGCTCGCCGTCATGGTGCCGCAGCTCGCCCCCGAGATCCTGGCCCGCACCTCCGAAGCCGGCAACAACCGCATCGTCCTCGGCGTGCACTACCCGCTGGACGTGATGGCCGGCCGTATCGGCGGCCAGTCATCCGTCGCGGCCTACATGAACGCCAACGCCGATGAGGTGGCCGCCGCTTCCGAACAGCTCACCACCTACCTTGCCTCCCGTTGCAAGGCCGACGGCTTGGGCGACACGCTCGAGCAGTGCATCGACAACACAGGTGCCGCAGCCGACAAGGGCTACGCCAACGCCTTCACCGACGAGGTCTCCTCCAAGCCGGTCACCGACCGTGCCTCCGCTATCGCCGCCTACCAGGCGCGTATGACCTACGGCTTCACCCAGGTGACCGCTGGCGGCAAGGCCTTCACCGCTCCGGAAGGCGCCTCCGCACTGCTGCGTTACGCTTACCCGTCCCTCACGGACGAGCAGCGCAATGCCGTGCTCGCCAAGACGGCAATCGACTCCGGTTACCCGCTGGACGCCTCCTCCCAGGGCTGGCAGCGCATCGATCTGGCCACCGCGCTCAGCGCCAAGGTCACCCTGAACAAGGCCGGCGAGGTCATCGCCGTCGCCGCCGCGGACAAGCCCAGCGTCATCGTCTCCAACGAGACCGTGACACCCGGTGACACCGATCAGAACACCAAGCCGTCCACTCAGGATAAGGACAAGGGCTCCAAGATGCCGAACACCGGCGTCGCGGTCACCGGTGTCGCGGCCGCCATGGTGCTGCTGGCGCTCGCCGGCATCTCCCTGAGCCTGTGGAAGGTCCGCCGCTGATTGATGGGCGATAGGTGTCATGCCGCCGATGGTTGAGATGGATGGCATGACACCGATGCCTGTTGGCAAATGGTGAATAACTCACAAACCAATCGATGCGCCCGGTCTGCATATTATGGCAGGCCGGGCGCATCGATTAGTTGACGGCAATCGCTTGTGGGCGCCGATATCAGAGCGCGTGCTTTGTTTGATACTCCGCCCCATGTGGCATAATGCACTAGGCCCGTGTGACGGGAGAATTCTGTAAGCATTCGATCATCTTTCCGTGTGCGATTCCGGGGCGTTTAGTAGACTGTCTCTGATTTTGCGTTTATAAGGAGCATAATGAGCGAAAAGCAATCCGTGGTGATTATCGGTGGTGGTCCCGCCGGCTTGACTGCTGCATGGGAGCTCGTCAAGGATGGCGGTTCCGACAGATATGACGTGACTGTGCTTGAAGAGACCCACGAATTCGGTGGCATCTCCCGCACGGTGAAGCATAACGGCAACCGTATGGACATCGGCGGCCATCGCTTCTTCTCCAAGGACGACCGCATCATGGACTGGTGGAAGACCGTGCTGCCGTTGCAGGGCGCTCCCTCCTATGATGACAAGAAGCTCGGCCGGGAGCACGATATGGAGCCCGGCGGCCCGGATCCCGAGACGGAAGACAAGGTGATGCTCAAGCGTCACCGCGTGTCCCGCATCTATTGGAACCGCCGCTTCTTCGATTACCCGATTTCGCTGAGCCCCAACACCTTCAAGGCCATGGGATTTAAGCTCACGCTGGTTGCCGGCTTCAGCTACCTGAAGTCCATGTTCCACAAGCTTCCGGAAGACAATCTGGAGAACTTCTACATCAACCGTTTCGGTCGCAAGCTCTACTCCATGTTCTTCGAGGGATACACCGAGAAGCTCTGGGGCCGTCACCCCTCCCAGATCTCCGCTGACTGGGGCGCCCAGCGCGTCAAGGGCCTGAGCATTCTGGGCGTATTGAAGAACGCCTTCCAGAAGCTGCTGCCCAAGAAGCGCTCCAACGCCGAAGTCGAAACCTCGCTGATTGAGGAATTCTGGTATCCGAAGTACGGCCCCGGCCAGCTGTGGGAGACCGTGGAATCCAACTGCGAAGCCGCCGGCGTCAAGGTGCTCACCGACGCCAAGGTGGTCGAGGTGCGTCAGACCAACGGTGCCATCTCCTCCGTGGTGTATGAGGATTCCGAAGGCAACCGCACCGAGCTTGCCGGCGACCAGTTCATCTCCTCCATGCCCGTCAAGGATCTGGTCAACGCCATCGACGCGGCCGGTGCCGATCCCGAGGCCACCGGTTCCAAGGCGGCCCCAGCCGACATGACCGCCGTCGCCAATGGCCTTCCGTACCGTGATTTCGTGACCGTGGGCCTTCTGGTCAAGCACCTCAAGCTCAAGAACACCACCGACATCCCCACCCTCGGCAATCCTCCCATCGTTCCCGATTGCTGGATCTACGTCCAGGATCCGGGCTACAAGGTCGGCCGTCTCCAGATCTTCAACAACTGGAGCCCCTATCTGGTCAAGGACGTCGACGACACCGTCTGGATCGGCCTCGAATACTTCTGCGAGGAAGGCGACTCCTTCTGGAACATGTCCGAAGAAGACGTCACCAAGTTCGCCATCTCCGAACTCACCCGCATGCGCGTCATCAACGGCCCCGACGAGGTCCTCGACTCCCATCGTGAGCGCGTCCGGAAGGCGTACCCCGCCTACTTCGACACCTACGAGCACATGGACGAGCTCATCGAATACCTCGATGGTTTCGGCAACCTCTACTGTGTCGGCCGCAACGGCCAGCACCGCTACAACAACATGGACCACTCCATGGCCACCGCCATGGAAGCCGTCAGCAACATCAAGACCGGCAAGACGTCCAAGAAGAATGTGTGGTCTGTCAACACCGAAAAGTCCTACCACGAAGCAAAGTAAATAACGGAGCGTTAGCTGTGCCGAGCCGTTAAGCGGACAGCCCTGTGGGCTGCCCGTAGGCGAGGTGAGCGGCTTGCCGCGAAGGCCGCGTGCATCGCGGCTCCTCGGTCGCGGTACCTTTGTACAGCTTCCCTCGGTGCGCCTTGCTACCGCACGCGTTATTCACTTTGCTTACGCAAAGTGATCAGTGAACGTCATGAACGGCCTGCCGGATAATCCGGTGGGCCGTTTGCATTGGTCGTGCCAAGGTTGTACAGTGTTGCGAAGTTCGCAAGGGCGCCAGAGACGCAGCGAACATTCATGAGCGGTGCAACCGCAAATCACTCTTAACTCCGTAAGTGGGCATGAGCCTGTTCGGTATGGAAAGGGCAACCAGTGGCAAATAGCCAGAATCTAGAAGATATGAAGCTTCCTGAGCTCAAGGAGCTCGCCAAGCAGATGGGATTGCGCGGAACTTCAGCTATGAGGAAGCCCGAGCTTCTCGCCACCCTGCAGGCAGCTCGCAGTGGCGGGGAAGCGCCGGCTGGCGTCAGCGTCCGTCAGCCCAAGGCGGTCAAGGCATCGAAGCCTGTCGCCACTCCTGCAGCTGCCGCCGAGCAGCCCGCGGAACAGGTCGCCGCAGCACCACAGCACGTTCAGACCCAGCCGGATACCCAGCCAGCTGAGCCGAACATCACACTGCCTGAACCAGTCGCAGAAGCGGAATCCCATACGGAAACCAGCGTGGAATCCCATACGGAAACCAACGTGGAATCCCATGTGGAATCCCGTGGCGAGCGTCGCGTCCGCCGCAGGACCCAGGAGATGATGGATAGTGTCGAAGAGCCGCGTGGCCGTCGCAAGCGTATCGAGGATGATGGCGAATTCACTCGCCGCAAACCGCGTAAGCATGCGGATGCCGAGGTTGTGGCCGACGACCTGCTGGCCAGCCTCGATCTCGGCGGTACCTCGCCGGTGCCTGTCGAACGCCGGCGTCGTCGTGACGATGAGGAAGCGCCGCTGATCCGCCGTATTCGCGATGACGAGGACATGCAGGCCCGTCGTCGTCGAGTCGAACCGGATGACGAGAACGTGCGCGATCTCGATGACATTCTCGCCACGTTGCCGACGCAGAAGCATGACGAGCCGATGGACGACGAGGACACCGACGACAATCAGGATCGCGGTGAATTCACCCGCCGCAACCGTAACCGCGGTGATCGTGCTGATCGCGGCGGTGACCGCAACAATGATCGCGGTGGCGATCGCAATGACCGTCGCAACCGCCGGATGCGCGGCCGTGATCGTGACGTCATGCTTGACGACGACCGTCGTGAAGAGCCGCAGGAGGATCTGGTCCCGGTGGCCGGCATCATCGATGTGCTGGATTCCTACGCATTCGTGCGCACCTCCGGCTACCTGCCCGGTCCGAATGACGTCTACGTGTCCATGGGCCAGGTCAAGAAATACGGCCTCAGGAAGGGCGACGCCGTGCACGGTTCCATTCGTGCTCCACGTGAGGGCGACCGTCGCAATCAGCGTCAGAAGTTCGTGCCGTTGCAGGCCATCGATTCGATCAACGGCCAGAGCGTCGAGGAATCCCTGAAGCGCCCGCAGTTCTCCAAGCTCACCCCGCTCTATCCGCAGGAGCGTCTGAAGCAGGAAACCACGCCGAACAAGCTCACCGGACGCATCATGGATATCGTGGCGCCGATTGGCAAGGGCCAGCGTGGCCTTATCGTCTCCCCGCCGAAAGCCGGCAAGACCATCACCCTGCAGAACATCGCCAACGCGATCACCACCAACAACCCGGAAGTGCATCTGATGGTGGTGCTCGTGGACGAGCGTCCTGAGGAAGTCACCGATATGGAGCGTACGGTGCAGGGCGAGGTCATCTCCTCCACGTTCGACCGTCCTGCTTCCGACCATACGACGGTCGCCGAACTGGCCATCGAGCGCGCCAAGCGTCTGGTGGAACTCGGCCAGGACGTCGTCGTGCTGCTTGATTCCATGACCCGACTGGCCCGCGCCTACAACATCGCGGCCCCGGCCTCCGGCCGCATCCTTTCCGGTGGTGTCGACGCGCAGGCCCTGTATCCGCCGAAGAAGTTCTTCGGCGCCGCACGCAACATCGAAAACGGCGGCTCGCTGACCATCATCTCCTCGGCCTTGGTGGAGACCGGCTCCAAGATGGATGAGGTCATCTTCGAGGAGTTCAAGGGCACCGGCAATATGGAACTGCGGCTGTCCCGCGAGCTCGCGGACAAGCGACTGTTCCCGGCCATCGACATCAACGCTTCCGGCACCCGCCGCGAAGAGCTGATCACCGAGCCGAAGGAACTGCCGATCATCTACCGTCTGCGCCGACTGCTGGGCGGCATGGAACCCGAGCAGGCCTACCAGACGCTGGTGCCGCGACTGAAGAAGACCGCCACCAACCGCGACTTCCTTGCCGCCATCGTGCAGCAGGCCATCAACGGCAATGCCGTCAATGGCAATTGATTGAACTGATTGGATTCACCCGAGTCATGCCGCGCGCATGACTACGACTATGGCCCGGTTTCCACTGTGGGAGCCGGGCCATAGTCGTAGCAGAGTCATAGTCACGCGCTGAGCGCCCTTACACTGTGCCCCTATGCGTGCTTCGCGTAATACACCGTGTCGATGCCGGGCCCGCGGTCGTCAGGCAGCGTCTTGATCAGGGAGAAGCCCATTTCGCCAAGAATGTGCAGATGAGCGCCGTTCTTGCTCCATGTGCGCGTGGCCACCACGGTTCCCGCCACGTCGGGCAGCGTGAACAACGCGCGATACATGCGCTCGGTCAGATGCGCGCCGCGATACGCTTCAGCCACCAGAATAGTACTCACATACGTGCATACGCCGCCGTCCACGTACGCGCATGCGTAATCCGGGCGGTATGACATGAACCCTGCCAGCGTCTGATTGCCTGTGCTGTCGCCGGCCTCGGAATTGCTATCGTTATCGGCGTTAGTACCGGCATCAGCATCGGAGCCATCATCCACTGCCAGCAGGAACCGCTGCTCCAACAATGCCCGGTAGTAGTCGTCGATGGCATGGTCGGCGGCTGCCGCGTGCGGCGCCAAATCGGACTGAGTCGAGCTGTGGCGTGCGGACAGCGGCGGTACGAACTGCTCATCACCCCAGCGCAGCAGTGTCTTCAATTGCTTCAGTACTTCGGCGTTGCGCGGCGTCTCCTCCAGCGTCGGTACATAGTCGATCGAGACGGTCATGCGATTACCTCCTGTCTTCGGCAATGCCGTCAGCAGCGGACATCGCCGGTAACAAGTTATACAAGTGATGCGGTTGTTCCTGATGTCGGACCGAATGGCGACCTAGCTCAGCGCGGCTTGCGCGCGTGAATGTACAGACGGTTCGTATACGGATCCAGATGTTCGGCGCACAGACGCTTGAATTCGCGCTCCAGAGCCTCGTATTCGTTGTCGGACATCGCCTCGGTGCGGTAGAAGATCAGGCTCGCCACCGCGAATGCATTGGTGAGCACCAGCGGATTGGGGTCTTCGGATTCGACCTCCTCCACATCGATATGCTCGAATCCTATGGAATCCAGCATGCCCTCCATTTCGGTCTTGGTGGGGTAGAAGGCGGGGAAGGCCCATCCCTCAGGGAATTTGTCGTCAAATCCGAGATTGGCGATGGCCAGCCGCGCATTGGCGTGGAGCCCGCGATACGTGTCATGGCCGCCCTGATGCACAGCCAGCTCACCTCCCGGGCGCAGTGCGCGGAACAGTGCCGTATAGGTGCGCTTCGGGCGACGCGCCCAGTGCAACGCGGAATTCGAGAACACCAGATCATACCGCTCGCGTTTGGAGAGCTGTTCGGCATCCTCCACACGGAAATTGATGCGCCCACGGTAGGTGGATGCACGTGTGCTATCGGATGAGCCATGGGCGGCGTCCAATGCGGTCAGATGCTTGTCGTAATTCTCGTACGCCTTCTTGATCTGCCCTTCGGACAGATCGATGGCGCTGACGATCATATCCCGGTTCTCATCCCACATCTCAATGGTCGTGCGGCCATTGCCGCAGCCCACATCCAGCACGCGTCTGCCGGACAGCCAGGAGAAGTCGGTGTCGTCGATGAGCTTGATGCCCTGCTTGTGCTGGGTCTGCGAGGTCCTGTCATAGCGCTCGCCGTTGTACCGCACATGCGAGCTGGCGTTGTCGTGCCCGCCCATGATGTTCACCGTGCCGAACAGCGGATTGATGGGGACGCCCTTGTCAATGCATTCCTGATACAGGTCCGCGTAGATGGCAAGCAGCTGCCCCACGCGGTCGCGATTGCGCTGGCCCTGCGGGGAATCGTCGAACAAGGTGCTGAGCATCGGCCCCCAGTCGTCTACCGGCTGGATGGTCTGCGACAGCAGCGCGTATGTGGTGGGGAAAGCTTTGTGCATGGCGACCAACAGCAACAGCATCAGGCGGTATTCGGGGACTCCCGAACTGCGTCGCTCCATCTCCACCATGATCTGCAGCGAGTTGAGGATGTTCTTGATGGAACGCGGGTTCTTGTTGGTGGTGAGCAGGAAGATGTTCTCGATCTGCCGACTGAGCGAGGCATATTGCCATTCTTCGGGCAGCAGCCGCATGGCTTTGAGCCGTTCCGTGATCATCGGCATCACATCATATTGGGAGACGGGCACATTGAACGGCAGCTGGATGATCTTGTCGAAGAAATCCTGGGCCACGTTGCGTCCGTTGATGCGTTCACGGCCGTACTTCTGCGTGATGCCAAGCTTGACCACGTCGAAATCCACAGCCAGCACGAATACGCAGTTGCGAATATCGAACAGGTTCTTCATGGTCTCGAGCAATACCACGGCCATGCCGGGGTCCAGCCGGTCCAGATCGTCGACGAAGATGATGAACCCCTTGTCGGTCACGCCGTTGTCGGGCGCGGAGACTTCGGAATCGATGATCTGCTCCAGCGACTTCTTCACGTCGGAAACGCGCCCGGACCGTGCAGGACCGTCCAGTCCCACCGTGTTCCACAGGCGGTCGACGCTTTCGGTCTCCACATTGAGCATGTTGAGCGCCACGGTGGAGATGGTCCGGATCGAACGCTTGATGCCTTCCGCACGCTGGCTGTCCTGGCTGGATTTCGGCTTGTCGAAATGGTCGCTCAACTGTGAGACCAGGCTGATGAAGAGCTTCTTGGCGGCGTCCTCCTGATCGGATTCCAGGAACAGGTTCCATGTTTCCAGCCAGATCGCGTCGAACCGTGACGTATCCGGCAGTCGCCTGTCGCATAACTGTGATTCGATCATGCGCATGAACGAGGTTTTGCCGCTGCCCCATTCGCCTTGGATGGCCACGGTGAGCGGCGTGCTGCTGTTGCGGATGAAATTGCACAGGGAATCCACGTAGCTGCCCACACCGAACCGATCTTCATCGCTGGATGCGAGAGGAATGTCGCTGGCCAGATACTTCGTGGGCGCTTTACCCCCGTTGCCGGTTGACGCAGGCTGTGCCGCGAGGCGAACGTCGATCTGTGAGTGCAAAGGCTCTGGGGATGCGGAAGATGCAGAGGATGGTATGGAGGATACTCGCGTCATTGCCTTGCCCTTCTCTCGGTTGATGCTCTTATCATACGCACGCATCGGCGTGATGTGAGCAGGGCACTCGCGCGATGATACGGTTTGGGGGTATTCTCGAGAACATGAGCGAAACGAGCAGTGACTGGCAGAGGACCACCATAGATTCCGCCCAGGCGGCGGCCCATCCGGAAACCGCCAAGGCGGTGGCGCAGATTAAGGCGCTGCGCCAGTCCATCGACAACATTGATTCCGCTGTCATCTCCCTGTTGGCGGAACGGTTCAAAACCACGTCCCAGGTAGGGGTGCTCAAAGCCAGCGCTGGGTTCGCCCCGGAAGACATGAAACGTGAGGACTATCAGATCGAGCGTCTGCATCGCATCGCCATCGAAGCCGGTCTCGACCCGGAAATCGCTGAGAAGTATCGCGAATTTGTCGTGACCGAGGCCAAGAAACGTCATCAGCGCATCGCCGAGGCAGGCGGCGACCCGGGCGTATTGGACGTGTTCGCCTGAACCGTATGTTATGCATCCGTGCCGTGCTGCCTCATGCATGCATATCCTCTGTATTCCCTACATTCACACGCTGGTGGGGAACCAGCGGTGCAGTGTGAATCCCCATTGCAAGGTGTTCGTCGGTGAGAGGAATCCGCAGACGCGGCAATCGCAACGGATATGATATGAACGCATGCATTGACGTGTATGAACGGGGATAGGATATGAAGCTTGCCGCTGCGTTGGTCAGTTGTGCCCTGTGCGTGACTTCTACAGCCGGTGGTGTTCTGCTGAGCCGTCCGGCTGACGTGGATTACGGGCCGGTACTGGCGCAATCCGCGAGCCGATATGCCGTGTTCGATGAAGACGGCGAACCCACGCGCTGGTATGCGGTCGGCGGGCCTTCCGAGACGACGGGCGCATCGCCGGTGACGCGCATTCCCGCCGACTCAGACACCGCTCCGCAATTGCCGTGGACCATCGACGTCACATATTCGCTTGATGGGCCTAATCTGTCTGCCGCGGAGGTGGCCGGGACGTCCGGCCTTGTGGGCGTGCATATCACTGTGCGCCCATCGCATGCCTCCGACAACAGCGCCAACCGTACCGTCCCGATAATCGCGTTCACCATCCCCAGCCAAGTGTCGGATGATGTCTCCGCTTCGGACGGCGTGTCCGTCAGCACGCAGGGCGGCAATTCGCTGGTCGCGGCAGTGGGGCGCAGCGGCTCGGGACTTGAGCTCAGCTGTTATATGAACGCGAAGCGTTTTGCCATGAGCCCCATTGCGCTCGCTGTCGTGCCGGTCGATGTCTTGGATGGTGGTGCCGTCCAGCAGCCTGCTGACAATACCAATACTGCCGCCGGACAGCTCGCTGCCACGTCCTCGACCTTGGTGGATTCCCTGACCGACGCCGGTTCTGGTGCGCATCAGCAGCTCATCGACCAGCTCAAGGCCTTGCGCGCGAATGAACAACAATTGGCCCAGACGGTCACCGCCGAGCGGGAAGCCGCCCACCAGCGGACGTTCGAGGCATATATGGCCGCGTACGTCGGCTCCTATACCACGCATCTTTCCGGCTCCATCGGCACCTCCACCCAGCTGCCTGCATTGGTGGGCACTGCCGGTGAGCTGTCCGGCGATACGCCGCTGGCCCAAGCGGTGATCGACTTGGCTGATGCCGTCAACAATGTGAGCGCCGCGCATATGCATGCCGGCGCAGTGGATGCGCTCGATGAGGTGATTCGCCACATCCAGCAACAGGGGACGACCGGCTTGGTCGACGATCTGACCAAGGAAGCCGCCGAGGAAGCCACCAAAGGATCGCAGCAGTATTCGGCCGGCCAGAAGCAGCTGTCCGCCGCGATGATTCCCTATTCGATGAAATATACGGATGTATACACGTCCAAGTTGAGTGCACTGACCGGTGGCACGTCGGCGGGAGCTACGGCATATGCGCAACAGGCCATCGCCCAAACCAATGCCAGTGATGAGCTGAAGGATTCGAAGGCCAAGGTGGATGCCGCTATGGATGCGCTCGCCGCCGCCTGCGAGCATACCGGCAAGTCCCAGGCGCTGCGGCAGATACTGTTGCGCTTCTCCGACCAGTTCGCAAGCGGCGATGAAGCTGCTGGTGATTCGGTTGATTCGGATGGTTCAGGTGCCGACACCTTGGCCGGCGAATCGCAGGTGCTGGTTCATGGTCTCGCCGACGTGCAATCCCAGTCGTTCTACGGCCGGACCAAGGCGGCTGAAGCCAAGCGCAAGGCCGAGCGTGCGCGCCAGCAGGCGCAGGCCGCGCAACGGGAGCAATCGCAGGACACGCAGACCTCGCTGGTCGATGACACGATGTCCATGTCCGCCAGCGATGTGATGAGCTATGCCAACGGGTTGACTTCCGCCATTGGCGGAGGTTCCGGCAACGATGCCGGTAGCAGTGCCGATGGCGATGCCGCTGGGACTACCGCTGACACTGCCGCTTCGCAAGGTGCTGGACAATCCGCGCAGAGCGGTACAGATGCCAGCAGGAACGGCTCCGGTGTGAGTTCCGATTCACGAACGGATGCTGACGATGATGCCGCTCCGATCCTCTTCGGATTCGGGCAAGGCGGCACGTTGCTCACCCACGATTACAGCGTGCTCATCGGTGAGACCGTGGTTATCGGCGATGCCGGTCGGCTGATCGCGCAGGCGATTCCTCAATTGGGCTCGGATGTTCCTGCAAGCGCCCTGACCACTGACACTCCCGCATATCTCGTCGTGATGTCCAACCAGCGCTAGTGCCCTGTGTCAGGAATATGTGATGCATCATGGGGTGCGCCATAGGTCCGTGGGCTGTTTAGGGCTGTGTCACAGCTGTCTAGGGCTGTTTAGGTCTACTTAGGTCTTAGCGCACGAAATTCTCGGGGAGTGGGTAAATCTCGAGAATTCCATGCTCATACGGCAGGGGGAGCCCCATCGACATCGATCGATGGAACTCCC